>CAZISY010000013.1:17981-21463 GCA_964542025.1 uncultured Verrucomicrobiota bacterium | reverse complement strand
TGTGGCATGGCATTGGCCTGGGCCAGCATGGCCTGACCGATCTGAACCAAAATCTGATATTTCGAGTACTGAGTGGTTTCGTAGGCAATGTCCGCATCACGGATGCGCGATTCAGTCGACCGGGCGTTTTCTTCATAACTGCGCAGTCCCCCCAGCGTCTGTTCCATTCGGTTCATTTCCGCTCCAACCACGGAACGTATGGAGCTGATGTAGTCAATGCCGAGGTTCAGCTTATCCACCGCGCCCTGTGCCGTAGATTGCTGCGAGATGGATAAATGTTCACCGGAAAGAAGGCTGCCCCATCGGACCGTTCGCAGACTTGAACCAAGCAGCGTCATGTTGATCGACCCGTACGAGTAGGTGGTATACGAGCCAATAACGTCGAAATTATTCGCTTCCAGATTAATTTCCTGCTCCGTGAACACCTGATTGCTGTCTGGTCCCACTTGGAGTTTTACCCGGTTTTGAAGCTTATAATCAGCAGAAGCCCCCGTGTTTTCCCAGGTAAAGGTATCTCCTGTGCCATACGCGCCGGAAGATGGCGCGGCAATGTTGATTCTGAATCCGTTCCCCCCTTCAATGGTCACGCTGGCGGCTGAAAAAGGATTGGCATGGGCCGTGGCAACGACATCTCCCGTGGTGGTGTTTGTTATCGTCCACCGATCATTGACACCATCATACTGCGCCCGATAAGACGAGTTGGATACATTGAGCCCATCCCCAAGAATGCTCACGGACGCACTTCCATTTTGTGCAATCGCATCGTGAAAAATTGGGGTACCCGCCGTTCCGTTTTGATTCGACCAGGTGAAACGATCACCTGCAGAATATGAGGTTCCGTTGCCCGGGGCATCGATATGCAGATTGAATCCGTTGGCACCCTCTATGAATGCCCTTCCACTGCGCTCGGTTGCAGATGCAGAAATAGTATCTACGACAGTATGTGTGCTTTCATTGCGAAGGACCCACTGCGAGCCGTCGTAAGTGGCACTCCATTGCGCGTGCGTAATGTCCGCACCGGAGCCGCTGACGCTCAAAGCTGCGGAGCCCTGAGTGACCGATGGGGAAAAATTCATTCCGGTGGTTCCTGCTTCCCGCATCGCTTCCTGCGAGAAACTGATTCTGGCATTTTGCTGATAGCCACCCACGGACGGAGCCCCTATTGTCAAATGGAAGACAGATCCTCCCTCCGAGAAATACAGATCGGTTCCCTGCCGCGGTTCAGCCGACATGGTTCCCACCACCGTATTATCTGTGATGTTGTGAACGGTCCATTCACGGCTGTCATAATCGTAGAGGGCCTCATATTGATCCGACAGCGAGGCTGAACCGCTGACGCGTTGAATGCCGAATTGGCTGGAGGTGCTTCCCTCTACCATATCCGACTCTGTCATCGGAACGCCATTGCCACCCCGGAATAGATAGAGACTGTTGAATTTGCCTGCGGCCGTGGCACCGCTGGTAATTTGCATGATCTCGTCCTGCATCTGTTCGAATTCCTTTTGCAGGTTATTCCGGTCAATCTGGCTTTTGGTACCGTCATTAGCCATGACAGCCAGTTCGGCCATGCGTCCCATCATATCGTGTATTTTCTGGAGCCAGGCATCCGCTGTTTGCAGGTAATTTATTTTGTTTTCTACATTGGATGCGGCCTGCGAGGTGTTGCGGTATTGAGCCCTGAGACGCTCACTCATGGCGAGTCCGGCGGGGTCGTCTCCTGCTCTGTTGATTCTCAACCCGGTAGAAAGCTTGTTCATCGATTGCCGAAGGCAAGTCGTGTTCTTATTATAGCTTTTCCACGTTGAGAATGCAGTTATGTTGTTGTATACCTGCAACGTACGCTCCTCGTTAATATTGAACGGATTACAGGAACCTCCATGTTCAAATAGTCCGCTCAAAACCAGTTTGAATAAACGCGTTTTATTCCAACTGGCGTATCGCTCCGGTTATCAACAGTGTCCCGCATCATGTCTGTGTTTCGTGCACAAAACACAGGAGAGTCGAAAGACCGTTGGTAAGCCCGAACGACACTTGCAGGCGTTATGTAGCAAGCCGTGCCATGGTGAGCATAGGGCGTATATGCCGTTGGAGGGGGCCACCCGGAGGAATTTTTTGCGTCTCTGCGGTCATTTTTACCGCATCAGCGTGTTTGAAGCGGGTGTGTTGCTGAATCCCATGCGAATCGGAAGACTGCAATGCCCGTGGGCGTCGTTTTATTGCAGCAGGGACCAAACCTCGTCCAGGGACTGCGGAATGACTCGTGCGTCAGCAAAGACTGGCATGAAATTGGTATCGCCAACCCAACGGGGAACGACGTGCAGATGAATGTGGTCCTTCAGTCCGGCACCTGCCGCTTTCCCAAGATTGATGCCAATATTAAATCCCTCCGGCTTCATTATTTCTGTCAGGCGCGCCGTACACCAAGCCGTTAATTGGAACATTTCCGATTGTTCTTCTGCCGTCATGGTTTCGAGATCGGCCAGGTGACGGTATGGGGCGACCATGAGGTGCCCATTGCTGTACGGGTATCGATTCAGCATTACGGCGCAGGTTTTTCCTCGTTTGACAACCAGGTTTTTGTGGTCGTCTGTCTGGCTAAACGCATGGCAAATAAAACAGCCTTCGTTTGTGTGATTGCGAATGTATTCCATTCGCCAGGGAGCCCAGAGTTGCTTCATCGTTTATTATCCGTGTTGTTCTGTTCGTGACATTAAAGGTGTTAAAACAGCCGAATCTAAAACAGTTTTCGAGCCTGTAATCAAGAATCTTTCAGCAGGCACCTTTGGAATAAAAATTCTGGGCAGAGTTGTTGACAAGCCAATGGCAAGCCGATATAAGCCTCTCAGTTTTTTATTTATTGGTGGCTTTGCGGGGGATTAGCTCAGTTGGGAGAGCGCTTGAATGGCATTCAAGAGGTCGTCAGTTCGAACCTGATATCCTCCACCATGTGTGAAAGGTTCCGGTTGTTTGGCCGGAACCTTTTCTTTTTGTCAGGCGAAAAATTCCGTTTAGGCAGAAAAGAAGAGATATAGCTCCGTCAATTTTGTAGTTTTGTAGTTTTCCAGAAAAAGCTTACCCCAACTTGACAAAAGGACGTTATCTCCCTATTAATACAGCTGTGGTGATGGATGTTTGGGTTGATGGGGTTTACTGCGGCCTTTTTGGCGGCTTTGTTTTGGCCGCATGTACCCAGGGAAAACGGATATGAAAACAAGGAATACCGGACTGATAAGGTGCTGGTTGGTCGTGCTTCTGGGCGCGGCTTGCTTCCTTGCATGTTCGTTTTCATCGTTGGGGGCAACCATTTCTCTTTATCTGTATACGGGGTATGTCGGAGAAAATTACGCCGAACTGCAGGATTCAGGGGGAAATCCGCTTGTTGATGGCTCCTATGTGATGATTGTCGGGAGTTTGGATGACCAGAGGGAGGAGTTGGTTCATTCGGGTACGAATTATCAATCCGTAGTGACCAATGATACGGT
>CAZISY010000013.1:0-17881 GCA_964542025.1 uncultured Verrucomicrobiota bacterium | reverse complement strand
TTTATTGCGATTCCGGAACCTTCAACAGGAAGTCTACTCATGCTCTTTCTGGGAATGGGTATCATTGGAATGCCCGGTTTGTGGCGAGTGTGCAGCGTTAAAGAGCCCAAGAACCCCGGGGGGGGAGGAAAAGGAGGCTCCAATGATTAAACTCATGGTTGAAAACATTTTGAAAGAACGCGATCTCGGTAGTGGGCTTTTTAGAGGTTCACACATGCTGGCGCTTGGGCTTGCCGTTTTTTGGTGTATTGCCGGGCCGGCTGCTGCGGATGCGCTGGACAACATGATGATTCCGTTAATCATTGGGTCCAATGGGAAAATCCTGGATGAATTGGGGAATGAATTAGTGGGGTCATATAGCCTCGATCCGTCCGAATGCGATTTGGTGCAGATTTTGTGGGCGACTAACGGTATATATCCGCCGAATACTGACGGAGCCCCCCATCAGGATAATCCGGTAATGATGGTGTCCTATATTGGCAGCGAAACGTGTTATGGAGTAGAAAATCCGTCTCTGTTTTCTGCGACCATTGATGGAGGAGGAAAAATTCCGTCATCCTCTCCCTTTTTTGTCCGGGTGTTTAATGCTCCGACGTGTCAGGACGCTACCTATTATGGCGATTCAATCATTCTCAGCAATAACTCGGCATCGACCATAAACAGAATTATTGTTTCCATTCCGGCCACGTCGCAGGCCGTTGACCCAGGCGCTTCCTCATTGGTGGATAGTGACGGTGATGGAATGTCGGATACCCATGAACTGCTGGCGGGGACAGATCGCTTTAATGCCTCATCGGTGCTTTCTGTTCAGCTTGATTACGCAGATGGACAAGTGCTCAAGTGGTTAGCCGTACCGGGCAAGGTGTATGCCGTTGAACGCAACACGGTCAGTCTTCTGAATCCGGTTTGGGAGCCGGTTACTGTTGTCACAGCCTCTACGGAAGCTGTTGAGCTTACTTTCCCGGATGACCCGAATGCGCAGCAAATCTACTACCGTATTCGCCTCGTATTGGAATAGTACTCCGCTACGCCCTTGCATCCTTTGAATACGCTCCGGTTATTGCTTAAAAATCCTGTCGCCAGTTCAAATAAAGGCGTATGTGGCCATCTGGGTAGCCCCCGACTGATATGTCAACAGGATCCAAAACAGCAATCCAGGCCTGAGCACCCCAAATCGGTGACGGGGCTGTGCGGATTTTCTCTTTCAGCGCATATCTTGCCTCGCCGAGCAAAGAACCGATAATCGGTGTGATCAGAAGGTCATTTGCCGAAGGCTGTTGAATCAGATTCTCCACCGCGTATTCATAGAAAGTCGACATCGCGGCGCTGTATCCAAAAGATTTCATGCGTGAGCCGCCGCGGTTGCGCATGGCCAGGTAGTATTCAGAGCCCACCCACGGATGAAGGACATAGTTGTAATACCAAATATCATCGTCCCATACGGGGGCTCGCGTAAATCCATCTGAAAACCGATGGCCATCATCAGTCCAATCGTCATTGTTGCGATTGATATAAACCGCAGAAGCCTGTACGCCGATAAAGCCCGCCGTCATAAAGGTCAGCGATGAGCGCTCCGGGGCACCCGTGTGGCTTGGATGATTGATGACGTCCGATATTTTGTTGCTCTCCATCGATGATGCCGACGCCATTGCCGCGCCCTGCAACAGAAAACATAGAAAACAAATCCAATATTTCATAATGCGGTCTTTTCCAGTCTATGGTGTTGTCAATACGCTATGGCTAACTGGCCGGGATGGTGTTAAGTATAAAATCGGCGGCAGGATGACAGCGGCGAATAGGAATTCATTGATCAGTGTGGGGATATGCCGAAGGCTCCATAGGCCATCGGACCACCGCACCCCGTTGAAAAGGAGTATCGCAGTGCTGAAACGCTGGCTGGTCAACGGCCAAAACAACATCACCCCTCGGCCGTGGCAAACGGAATCCATGAGTATGTGTATCACACAGGACGCCAAACAAAGGGTGCCGCACAAAAACGCAATCCGTCGGTTATGCCCCATGAAGTTGACCATTCCAGCAACCAGCAGCGAGGGAAGCATCCAGAAAAATAAGCTGTGCGAAAACTGATTATGAAAACGACCGAACTGCCTAGAGAGAATGCCGAGTACGGAGTCCGAATCAGGAAGTAGTGAAAAGAAAATGAAGGTCATCAAAAGGAAAATAGAGGCCCACTGCGGACGGCTTTGCGGGTAAGTCCAGCCGACCCGACACAGCAGGCGATACAGGCAATATCCGATGGTGACATGAGCGATCGGCGAAGGCATGATTCCACTTGTTTTGTGATTGCGTAAAGGGCTCCTTAAAAACTAGTCTTTGCCTACCATATATAAAAATTGGATACGATGAAAAAGCACTATACGGTATTGGTTGGTATTTTCCTGCTCTATGCAGCGCCGCTGTCGGGGGGGCTTATCCGCGGGTTGCCAGAAGGATTTTTTTCTTTCCCCCCGGTTATGACAAACGAATTGCAGCGTGAAGAATTTTCCTGGCCGATATTTCTGATGTTTTGTGTGCTATTCGGAATGGCTCTTTCATTTTTCGCAGGGCCGGATAATTTCGGGTTCAGAATAAAACGGAAAATTCAAACAGAGAACCATTTTGCTGAAGGCTCGGAAGTCACGCCTGAACGGGTGAAAAAACGATTGCCGATATGGGGTAAGTTGGGTGGACTCTTAACGGCCGTTTCCTGGTGTTTGGCGTGGGGACAATTTGAGTGGCTGGGCGCTTTGCGGGATTATCTTTTTTTTCCGCTTTGGCTTGGGTTCATCTTCACGGTCGATGGGGTCGTCTACCGACGGAAAAATACATCTTTATTTGCACATGCCCGCAATGGTTTTTGGCTTTTATTTCCCCTTTCCTCGGCAATGTGGTGGTACTTCGAGTATTTGAATCGGTTTGTGCAGAATTGGTGGTATGAGGGGATGGAGCACTTTTCCGGCATGCACTATATGTTCTATGGCAGCCTGTGTTTTTCCACAGTACTCCCTGCCGTTTTTGAGTTTTGTGAGCTTATGCTTTCGTTTAACTATATTAAGTCCTCTTTTTCGAATGGACCGGTTCGGAAAAAACATACGGATATTTATGCGTTTGGCTGGATGTGTGTTGGCATCCTTGGGTTGTTTTTAGCCGGTCTTTTCCCCAATGTGTTTTTTGCCGTGATCTGGTTGGCGCCACTGGCAATCATCGTGGGTACGCTTGGATTTTGCCGAACACCAACGCCGTTTAGCTCACTGCTGAAGGGGGATTACACGCTGCCCGTTGCGCTGGCAATTTCTGCTCTATGGTGTGGCCTTTTCTGGGAGCTTTGGAATATGTACAGCATGCCTTGCTGGCATTACACGATACCATACATCACGAAATTCCGCATTTTTGAAATGCCGTTGCCCGGTTATGCGGGATATCTCCCTTTCGGCCTTATCTGTTGGGTGGCTTGGCGGATGCTTGTACAGTTGCTGCCGAACACATGGAGGAAGCAATCGGAGGTGCTTGGAAAGCACATGGAAGCGATGGCCTCCGAAGAGGTTGCCGGTGGGGAGGAAAAAAGATCGGCATGAACTACCTGCACAATCATATGGTCTATCTGAAAAAAACAAGGCCTCTTTGGAATCGTTTGGGGCTCATTGTGTTGACCGCATGGGGACTTCTGCGTGCTGTAAACGCACAGGAAGTTCGTGCACTGGACCGATTTTCATATACGTCCAACGAAAGTGTGCGACAGGGGTGGATCGCGGGGAAGGATACGCCGGATGCTCAGCTTGGCCCTTACCAGGCGCAGGGCGTTTTGCTGCCCTGTCCATTTGAGCGGGGACAGGATCGGTTTTTTTGGGATTATCCCGTTCGGGAAGATTTATCGACATTCAACGGATTGGAGCTCGACCTTTCCTGTGAACAGCCGTCAGCAATTCGGGCACTTTCCGTTTACCTGAAGAGTGGAAAAGGCTGGTATGTCTGGAGTGGAAAATTATCCGGTTCCGGCCGCCAGATCATTACCATGATGAAAAACGATTTCACCACAGAGGGAGAACCTGCGGGATGGAATCACATTGAAGTCGTGCGTATCAGCCCCTGGAAAAACACACCTGTTCACACGGCTTTAATTCTTCATGCGCTGGACGCGAGAAATAACGAGATTGCTGTCGTGCAGGGGACCCTTTCCGCCCTGAACGAGAATGAGCGGAATGTTGCACGGCGTTGTGCCCGGCGAACCAGCGCCTGGCTTCAGCGGGCGGGTATTCCGCACGATATGCTGACCGATGACCAAGTCATCCAGCAGGGGGTGGACCAAACGCGGCTGCTTATTCTTCCCTACAATCCCCAACTGCCAAAAAAGGAAATGACGGAGATACAGCGATTCGTAAAACGGGGTGGCAGTCTGCTGGTTTTTTATTCTTCCGACCCGGCATTGGCGAATCTTATGCACATGAAGCTGGGTGAATACAAATCAGCGACCGGTGCGGGGCAATGGTCCTCTTTTGTGTTCGAAGATGCGGCGGCTTGGCATGTTCCCCCGGAAGTGTTTCAGGAGTCGTGGAATATACGGCCGGTTTTCCCCGCCGACTCCAGCGCAAAAATCATCGCCAAGTGGAAAAAATCAACGGGTGAGCGAACCCAGGATCCGGCGCTGGTGGCGGGTGACCAGGGGGCCTGGATGACGCATATTCTTTTGGACGATGATGCGGAGGCCAAGCAGCGAATGCTTCTTGGATTAGTGGCTAAATATGTTCCATCGGTTTGGGCGCGTTCAGCGTGGCTCTGCCTGCATCAGGCAGGCCGAATCGCTTCTACGACCGGATTGGAGGAGTCGATAGATTTCATTCAATCGCTTGCACGGGGACAGCCGCATGCGAAAGGGCAGGTTGATGCGTTGGTCAAGCAGGCCCGCCTGCTGTTTAATCGGATGCTGGACCGCTATGAAAATCGTCATTATGCGCAGGTGGCGGATGATTTCGTGCGCCTTCAAACCACGCTGATTGATGCCTATGCGCGTGTTCAATCGCCGCGAATTCCTGAATTTCGCGGGGTATGGGATCACAGCGGCGTTGGCCTGTATCCCGGCGACTGGAACCGAACGTGCCGCTGGCTGGCTCAGCAGGGGGTGACAGCCATCTTTCCGAATATTGCCTGGGGCGGCATCGCCCATTACGAAAGCCGAGTGCTGCCGAAATCCGTCACCTGCGATTTATATGGCGACCAACTCGCCCAGTGCATCCGGGCTGCCCGCCAGTATGGGTTGGAAGTCCATCCCTGGATCATTTGTTGGAATTTAACAGGAACCCCCGATGAGAACATGAACCGCCTGCGGAAGGAAAACCGTCTTTTAGTCACAGAAGATGGGAACACTCATCCCTGGCTGAATCCGGCCCATCCGGATAACGCCCAATTGGAACTCGCGGTCATCCGGGAAATTGTGTCGCGCTACAATGTGGATGGTATTCATCTGGATTATATCCGATACCCCGCAAGCAATGTGGGGTTGGGGGCGTATAGCCGCTCTCTGTTTGAGCGGGAACTGGGACGGTCGGTGGCCCAATGGCCAAACGATGTGCTGCGAAAAGGAATGTACGCTAAATCATTCGCCCTTTGGAGGGCCGGAATAATCAGCGATTTTGTTCATGAAGCGCGCAAAACGATCAGGGATGTTAAACCATCCGTGCGTCTATCCGCTGCCGTGTACGGCTCATATCCTGACTGTGCTGAAAGCATTGCACAGGATTGGGGTGCCTGGTTGAAGCGGCGCGATGTAGATTTTGTCACACCCATGAACTATACGGCGAACAGCGAGGAGTTCCGTCGTTTGGTTTCACGTCAGAACGGACTTTCCGGCGCGCGTGACCGGATTTATCCGGGGATCGGCGTTACCTCCACGGAAAGTCAGTTGACAACCGATCAAGTTATTGAACAAATTTCCATTGTGCGGGAAACGGATTGTCCCGGCTTCGTACTGTTTGATCTTGATCCTACTCTTCGCGATAAAGTGCTTCCGTTGCTGAGTCTTGGGATCACTCGAAGCGTAACTCCCCGATAAACAAGGATGGAATGTCATGGGTACGGTCGCCATATCCGAAGGGAAATTAAAGCAGCTGCAGGAGCGTCTGGCGCTTTTATCTGTGCGGGAATCGGATCTCGAAGAACAATTTGTGCGCGGCCGCGGGAAGGGTGGCCAAAAAATAAACAAAACATCGTCTTGTGTCATTCTGCATCACGGCCCCAGCGGTATCATTATAAAGTGTCAACAGGAACGCTCACAGGCCATGAACCGCTATTTTGCAAGGCGCGAACTGTGTGACCGCCTTGAAGAAAAAAACAAGCTGATCAAAAGTGAGCGTGAAAAACAGCGGGAGAAGATTCGAAGGCAGAAACGAAGGCGGTCGCGACGCCAGCAGGCGCGCATGCTGGCCGATAAGAGCAGTCAGGGAGATAAAAAAATGGCCCGTCGCGCCGTGTCCTGGCATGCCGATGACTAAAGGAGAACTATCCATGAAAAGGCTGAATGAATTAATCCAACGCTATCCGGAGCTGGAGATTTGCAGGAGCGACTTGGAAATCGTTTTCCGCGATTTGCTCGGAGTGTTCACGGCCGGCGGAAAAGTGCTGATATGCGGAAACGGAGGAAGTGCCGCGGATGCCGATCACTGGAGTGCTGAACTATTGAAAAGTTTTGTAAAAAAACGTCCATTGACGGAACCTGAATGCGAGCGCATGGGGAATGTCCTTGCTTCAAAACTTCAGCGAGGACTTCCGGCTATCCCCCTGAGCGGATTCACGGCGCTGAATACCGCTTTTGCGAATGACTGTGACCCGCAATACGGGTATGCCCAGCTCACCTGTGCGCTGGGAAAGCCGTCAGACGCTTTGATCGGTATCAGCACCTCCGGAAATGCGGCGAATGTGTGCCACGCCCTTTCTGTGGCGAAGGCGATCAGTATGAATACAATCGGGCTGAGCGGTGCGTCCGGCGGCAAAATGAAACCGCTTTGCGATGTCTGCATTTGCGTTCCGCACGTCGAAACCTATCGCATTCAGGAGCTTCATCTGCCTATTTACCACACCCTGTCTATCATGCTGGAAGAGGCGTTGTTCTAGGTCCCGCTCTCGACAGGATAGTCACCCCCCCCCGGATGGCTGTAGGCACTCTGTCAATTGCTGCAAATAGAGAAAGATGGCGGAGAAGGGGGGATTCGAACCCCCGGTACGGGTTGACCCCGTACAACGGATTAGCAATCCGCCGCTTTAAGCCACTCAGCCACCTCTCCGCATCAAATAGGCTTAAGCAAACTCGGCACAACATAGGAGAATGTAATCAGGCAGGCAAGAGCATTTTGAGGCCGTGCCGGTTCTTTTTGTGGAATCGCCGAAAAAATCATGGCGCCTTGTGTTGAGCCCGGCGGAGAGCCGACATTACTTTTTTTTGAAAAGGGATGGCTGTAAGCCGTGCCCACGCGGATTGATAAGAAGACCAATAGCAGTTTCTTTCCGCGGTGATAATTCGTAGTAATGCCGGAGGCGGAGGGTTTTTTTTCAATCGACGGAGGCGTACAGCGTGTACGTCTAAATCGTGTACGGAACCAAGAGCATCGGCCACTTTTTTAAGCAGTCGGGTCAATTCGGAGATTACGGGGGGGAGTACCGGATCGGCATATTCGGAAAAGTAGCGTATTTTCCGGATCATTTTCCGGACTTCATGGGTTTTTTCAGGAGGCGTGGAGGACGAGATCGCCGGTAGTTTTTTTAGGCGTTTCATCCGTTTTTTCAAACGCGTTGCCGAGTAGGTGGAGTAGGCGGTCGGCGCAGGCTGCCGGAAGATCAGATCGGGCAGCGTTACGCGGAGGAAATAGGCGAGCGCCCGATTACCTCGGACAGTGGACGTCGCCAGCAGTATTTTTTCGATGGAAGAAACCAGGTGTTCGTTTTTCGTAGTTTCACGAGAGAGAAAAAGGTCCCACTGGGGGCGATTACGTTGGGGAATGGAAGGCTCCACAGAGTGAAGATAGTCCATCCAGACTTGAAAATCACGGGCTCGACTCAGGTCGTTGGTCAGTTGATTGATGAATGCGCGGTGCGTATCGGTGGATGAAAGACCCGTGAAAGCCGGCTCAAAATAAACGAAAAGCATACGGGCTCTTCGGAGGGCAACACGAATGTCATGCAAATATTCTGAATTCTCGCCGCCGCAGGCCCCATCGATGCTGTCTATGTACAAGCGGTACTGGGCATACATCAGAACCCGAAATGCTTCCAGAATTCCGGCATCCTTTTTTACCAGTTGATGAAAGCGAGACGGTTGCTCCTGTCGCCGGTGTTCTTCGATAATGTGGACGTTCGAGCCGAACACATGCCGCCAGAGCCTGGTTTTGGCGTCCGCCCACCCGAGATTTCCGGCATACCATGAGGAGTTCACGCGAATAACCAAACCGCCAGGCGTCATGTTGACCCGTTGTATTTCACAATCCTGGACATGGCTGTGGTCGAGTCCATCCGCGATGCAGAGAATCGCAGCGAGTTTCATAGCCCGCTCCGGTTTCCGCAGTTGGGTTACGGCAGGGGATTTAAGCGCCGGGATGAAGTTTTTTCGGTGCAGGGCGATGATGGCCGCCATCATGTTGTGCTGGGCCTGAGAAAACCCGCACAGGGGGAATCGGGTCACAATCCGGACTGAAGCCTCGACATGATCGGACGGGGAACGGCTGTAGCCGACGTCGTGCAGAAGGGCGGCCGCGAGAAGGATTTTCCGTTCAGATGGCGTGAAGTGTATTTCCGATTGAATGGCGTCGAACAGCACCGCACAGAGTTTTGCGACGTGTTGAGCGTGCGGATGCTCGCCCCGGTACTTGATGAGGAGAGCCTGAGGGGTGACGGGCTTGATCATGACAGTGGTTCGTTGGATGGTTTGTAGGGCTCAAGATCTGACCGTTTCAGCATGTTTGCTTTTTCGTACTCTTCCTTAAACAGTAAGAATAGCCGATCCTGGCTGCGGTAGGCATTGGTTCGCGGACGATCAGGCTTTTGGAAGCCGCCATCAGGCAGGAATCGCCGGCTTTTCACGTTGTCTTTGAAGTAGGTTTGTAAAATGGACAGCAGCTTGCGGTGACAAGCCGGATCTTCAATCGGGATGAGCAGTTCAATGCGGCGGTCGAGATTGCGCGGCATCCAGTCGGCACTGGCGATGAACATCTTTTGTTCCCCGCCGTGATGGAAATAGAAAATACGGCTGTGTTCCAGGTACCGATCAACGATGCTGGTGACCGTGATATGCCTGCTCAGATTGGGTACCCCCGGACGCAGGCAGCAGGTGCCTCTGACATTGAGCTGAATTTTTACCCCGGCCTGCGAGGCGCGGTACAGGGCCCGAATGATGACCGGATCCACCAGCGCATTCATTTTAGCCATGATGAACGCTTTTTGTCCCTGGCGCTTACGCTCAGTCTCGCCCTCAATAAGATCAAGAAGGCGGTCTCGCAAATCAAAGGGGGCGGCGGCGAGTTTGAGCATGGTGCGCGGTTGCGAATAGCCGGTGATGGCATTCATAAAAGTGGATGCGTCGAAGCCATACTCGTCTTTGCAGGTCATGTAGCTGATGTCGCTGTAGAGTCGGGCCGTATTCTCGTTGTAATTGCCGGTCCCGACGTGAATGTAGCGAACGATGCCCTGGGGCTCTTTGCGGACAATGACGCAGAGTTTGGCGTGGGTTTTCAGGTTTTTGACGCCATAGATGACCTGAACGCCGGCGTACTCCAATTCCCTGGCCCACTCAATGTTGCGGGCTTCATCAAAGCGGGCCTTGAGCTCCACAACCACGGTCACATATTTTCCCTGTTCGGCCGCATTTTTCAGGGCGCGCACAATCGGGCTGTGGCGGCTTGTTCGGTAGAGAATCTGTTTGATGGCCAGCACTTGCGGGTCATGCGCGGCATCCTCGACGAGTTTGACGACGGGATCGTAGGATTCATAGGGGTGGCAGAGGAGTATATCTTTTTTGGCAATTTGGTCCATGATGTTGGTTTTGATATCCAGGTCCGGGGAAGGGAGCGGCTCGCGGGCGGGGTACTTGAGCTCATCATATCCTTCGAGAGCGGACAGACGCATGAGGCTGGAGAGATCCAGCATTTCGCCGACTCGGTAGACGCTCATATCGGAGGTGTGCAGCATGGTTTTTAAAAAGTTAAGCAGCGTCGCGGAGGCACGGCGGTCAATCTCCAGGCGTACACACTCGCTGAATTTGCGTTGAAGGAGCACCGCCTCCATACCGGCCATCAGATCCGGCGCGAGATCTTCCCGCACGCGCATATCCGCATTGCGCGTGATGCGAAAGACGGATGTTTCAACAATATCTTCGCCATAAAAGAGTTGCTCCGCATAGCGCTGGACGATGCGCTCCACCGGCATGAAACAGGCGGCATCGGCGGACGGGGTGCGCACCAACCGCTCGATGTTTGGAGGAATAGGAACCACGGCGTACTTCCAGCGCTTTACAGAATCGCCGGATTCTCTTAAGCGAACGGCCACATTCAATCCCATGTTGCGCAAAAGCGGAAAAGTCTCTGCGTCGGTGATGGACATGGGACTCAACACGGGAAGGAGTTCGTCATTGAAAAACTGTTTCAGATAGACGTCCTGTTCCTGGGCGACGGGCGTGTTGATCAGCACATGAATACCATGCTGGGCGAGCTGGGGAATCAGACTTCGCTGAAAACAGGAATACTGCGCCAGAACCATGCGCTGAACGCGCCGCGCAATGATCTGCAGCTGTTTCAGCGGCGGTTTGCTTTTTGGATTGGGGGACTGAACGCCCTCCTTAACCAGAATGCTTAATCCGCCGACGCGCACCATGAAAAATTCATCCAGATTGGACGACGTAATCGCCAGAAACTTCAGGCGCTCCATGAGGGGAACGCGCGGATCAAGTGCTTCATCCAGAACCCGCTGATTAAATTCCAGCCAGCTCAACTCGCGATCTGTAAATTCAATGATTTCCGCAGTCATAAGCGAATGACTCCTATTTTCCGGCCCGAATGATAATTTTACGTCCAAAGATCCGTTCAAAAAGCTGGCCCTTTTCCGCCAGGGCAATTTGCTCCAGGGAAAGGTCCGCGCTGTGTTTGATGGTAATGATGAGCAGTCCGGGTTCGAGTTCCAGCGAGATATGGCTGACTTTGTAATTGCGCGTTCGCTGGATGGCGTCCGCCACGCGCAGAATGGCGGCCAGTTTAGAAACAATAATCCGTTCCCGGCGGTTCAGATCGGCGTAGCCTTCGTGCGTGGGATCCGGCGGCGCTTTACGGTGGTAGCGCGCAATCAGCGAGACCAGCTTTTTATCCCGCGCGCTTAATCCAAAAATTTCGCTGTGCTGGATGATGTACATGGAGTGTTTGTGATGCGCCCGCTCACTGATAAAACAGCCCACTTCATGCAGCATGGCGGAAACGCGAAGCAGAATGTCGTAGCGGGAGGAGAGGTAGAGTTCCCGGCTCATACATTGGTACAGGTGCATGCAGGTGTCGCTGATGTTCTCGGCATGTTCCTGGTTGATCTGATACTTGCGGCCCAGTTCGCGCGCGGAGTGAATAATCTGACGGCGGAACTCATCGTGATGCTGAACCTGCGCCGTCATTTCCGTCATGATGCCATCCCGCAGGCTGGTCCCGCAAATGGTCACTTTCTTCATGCCGAGGCCTTCTGCAAGCCGGGTGTATATCAGCAGGGCGGGAGCCAGCGATTCGGCGTCCGGATACGGCAGGTGATACTTTTTAACAATCTCATCCACCGACATCTGCAGAAACTTCTCGCACAGTTTTCGGAGTGCGGAAAGGTCCAGCTGAACGGGTGACAGCCGATCCCACGCGGGGAAAATTTGCAGCGCGGCGAAGCGGGCATCGCCGCCCAGGATCAGCAAAGAGGTGTTCGGAGCAAGCTTCACGTCGCGCTGAATTTGATTAAGGTCGCATTGAATCTGCGCATCCATCAGCTGCATAAGGCGTGTCTGTGATTTGTAGGCCTTTTCCAGTGTTTCGCGCAAGCGCAGCGAACCCAGGCGGTACGTCTGTGAGAATGCGACATTGTTTTGGCGGACGTGTACCAGTTCCGTGCTTCCTCCGCCGGCTTCCAGAATGAGCGCATCCCTGTTTTTCAACAGCGGCGAATGTTCCAGCAGCGGATAAACGCTCAGGTACATGTAGCGGTTCCCCTCGGCCTCGTCCAAATCGTCGACCAGCAACCCGGTGGCAATGAATATGCGGTCCAGAAAGGCATCTTTGTTTTGCGCTTCGCGGACGGCGCTGGTGGCTACGGCGCGAATCTGCTCATCATCCGTGATGTCATACTCTAGGATCGTCTTGCGAAAGGTACGAAGCGCTTTCACGCAGGCTTCGGTGGATTCCATGCTGATCAATCCGTTGGTGAAGGTATCCTTGCCAAGGGAAACGGACTGTTGAAGCGACTCCAGCGTTTTAACGCCGTCGGTTTTCGAGGGCTGGGCGATCAACAGGCGGATAGCGCTGGTTCCGATGTCAATCACGGCCATCGGTGTATTTTGCGCCCGGACCATATTTTTCTTTTTCTTGAGCGTCATGCGGGAAACTCCAAATCAGTGGATCAACAGGGCTTTGCCGCATCGCGGGCCATCAATGCGGCCCCGGTGATGACGGCATCGTCACCCAGCTGCGACAGTTTGATTTTGATGGAACTACTGAAGGCATCCATACACCGGTTTCGTGCAGCGTCGGCGGTTTCATTCAGGAAAATATCCGGAAAGGCTTCCACGAGTCCGCCTCCAAGGATGATCAAATCCGGCGCCAGAATGTTGACCATCATGGAGACTCCTGTGCCGAGCCAGCGCGCCGCATCGCGAACAATCTGCTCAATCACCGTATCACCGGACTCCACGGCCTGTTTCAGCGTTCCGCTTCGTATATCGGAGAAGTGCAGTTTGGTCAGTGCCAGCAGGGCCGGCGCCTGGCCACGGTACGCGGCTTTGGCGGCTTCTCCGGCGATGGCCAGACGGCTGGCGACGGCTTCCAGGCATCCATACTTTCCACATCCGCAGAGCGGGCCGTTCGGCAGCACCTGCAGGTGCCCGAATTCCAGGCAGCTTTTTGTTTTTCCGCGGAGGATCCGGCCCTCGTACACGCAGCCCGCGCCAATTCCGGTTCCCGGAAAAACACCCAGTACGCATCGCGTGTTTTTCCCGGCGCCCTGGTAATATTCTCCCAGCACTCCGACGTCCACATCATTGCCGATGGTGGTGGGGCAGCCCAGTTTTTTTTCAAAATAGCTTTTGATCGGGACGTTGCTCCAGCCGAGGTTGGCCGCATTGACGAGCACTCCCTTTTCAAGGTTCAGCGGCCCCGGGCAGCCGATGCCCAATCCGGAAATCTGCCGGACATCCAGTGAAGCATCCGTGCATAATTGACGGATCATTTCTTCCATACGGGCCAATCCCGCATCGACCCCGTCGCGGCCTTTGGTTTTTTTTCGAATGGCGGCGATTTGTTTGCCCTGCTCATTGAAAATGGCCGCATACATTTTGGTGCCGCCCAAGTCGAACCCGAGCCAGTATGGGTGATGGTCACTAGGCATGAGGACGATCCTTTCCGCTGGTCGACCAGCATTGCAATTCACTGAATGCCCGGAATATAGCGCAGAGGCTTCGGGAAGGCATTTAAATAACGATGTGAAAATCGTTAGCTTTCTCGATAAGCCCCGAAATGGGCTTGTCAGGCAGAGGGGTAATGATTAGCTTGCCGGTTTTGGCATTAAGTGATGCTCCCGGAAAACCGCAGTGTTGTGGCTGTTCATGTCGCGTTATGCCGGTGGCAGAAAAGGGATGGTGGATGATGGGCTGGACGGATTGGGTAGGGTATACCGCATCAATTCTGGTGGCGGTGTCGCTTTGGATGAGCAACGTGTGGAAACTGCGCTGGATCAATCTGGTGGGGTCCGCCGTCTTTGTCATCTACGGATTGTGCATACGGTCATATCCGGTGGCGGTGATGAACACGATTTGCTGCGGATTGAATGTCTACTACATCGTTCAGATGGCGCGGCGAAAAGATTTCTTCAGTTATCTGGTGGCCGATGATCCGAACGGCGCCTTCATTCAGTATTTTATACGATTCTATCAGCAGGATATGCAGCGCTACTTCCCGGAGTTTGACGGAGCGCAACTGACGGCCGACAACCGGGTCATCGTGGTGATGCGCAACGCGGTCCCGGTTGGACTTTTCATTTACCACAAAGCGGATGCGGATTCGGCGATCATTGATTTGGATTACGCAGCGCCGGAATACCGGGATTTGGAAAACATCAAATTTCTGCTTCAGGAAGGATTGGCCGATCGGTTTCAGCAGGAAAACATTCGGCGCTTTCTGGTTCGAAGCCGCGTGCTGTCGCACATTCACTACCTGTTGAAGCTGGGGTTCGCACCCTGCGATGGACAATCCAACATGTTCGCATTGACCATCTGATTCGCATTTCATCCCTGCGCGCGGCCGGCTACAGCGCTTCATCCGCTTCCGGCGTGGACGCCCGGGCCAGCAGAAACACCATGACGGCCGTCAGCAGATAAGCGGCGAAAAACTGCACGGCGATCTGCTGCGGGAGGCCCTGAGCCTGCCAGGGGATAAGCATGTCTCCGCTGGGATACGGCGAATGAATGATGCCGAAAAGACTCAGCACCGCGCAGATCAGCAGGTAAAGCGCGGACCGTGCGAACCGGCGGTCAATCATTTCCGCCATGAAGGCGCCCCAAAGCATGCCGGTCAGAATAAATCCATTGCCGAGAACAAACACAATCAGCACGGGCGGAAATCCGATACCCGTGTCGGCGTTGATCAGCCGATGAAGTGTTTCAGTGGAGACGTAATCGGGATTTGAAAAGTAGATGGACACGAGACGAGCCAGGCCGGGCAGAATGGCGAGTCCCACGGCGGCGGCATGCCGTTTCGGAGCGCACAGGTACGGCTGTGAAGTCACTTCAAGAGCCAGGAAAATCAGGATGGGCGCCAGTACGGCCGCCGGAATCAGTTCCACAATGAACGAGACATATCCGAGAATGCCGCCGAGCCCGATGAAAAGGCCCACGAGCAGCGTGTACCCGGCGCGGGCATCCAGCCGTTTATAGGCCGGGAACCCGGCATAGGGCGTGGTTTGCGCGACGCCGCCAAAAAGCCCGGCAACGAGGGTTGAAACGGCTTCGGTCATCAGGACGGATCGGGTGTTATAGTGATCGCCCTCCGCATGGGCGCTGGCGGTAACGTTGATGCCGCCGATCACGGTAAGAATGGCAAAGGGCAGCGAAACCGTGATGTATTTCAGGGCGTCACCAAAATGCAGAATGCCTGCCGCCGTCGGCGCGGGAAGATGGAAATAAAACGTCATGGGCGGTTTGACATAGACGCCCGGGTTGATGCCGGCCAGCCCCATTCCGTGGTAAATGACCGTTCCAACGATAATCGCCGCCAGTACGCCCGAAAAATTTCCAGGCAGACGCATACGGGCGATCAGGGTGAAAAAGAGAATGGCCAGCGCGACAAGCCCCGCCACGGGCACCGTGAATAAATTGGCCAGTTGCATGAACCCCAGCAGCGCAATGCCCACTCCGGCCAGCGAACCCAGCAGCGCCGCGGCGGGGGTGTTCCGCTGTATCCATCCTCCGCAAAACGACATGATGAACTTGAAACAGCCGATGATCAGCATGGAGGCAATGCCGATGTTCCAGGCCGTGACTCCGGCGTCTTCCGGAGTGAGTCCCTCCTGCCTGGCATTCAGAAACACCGGACCCAGAACGCAAATGACGATGCCGATGGACGACGGCGTATCCAGCCCCAGCGGAACGGCGCAGGTTTTCGGATTGCCGGAACGTTTGGCCAGCCGAATGGCCAGCCATGTGTAGATCAGATCACCCACCAGAACCCCGAGCGCCGTACCGGGAACCATGCGTCCCAGTACAAGATCCGTCGGAAAGCCGAACCCCAGCAAAATAGCCACCATAACGGCCAGCGTGGCCATGTTGTCCGGCATCAGCGCAAAAAAGGCGGCGATATCTCCGCGGCTGAACCAGCGGTACGATGAGCAGGCGGCTTGCTTTTCCATGACGACAATCCTTTCCGGGTATGCCGCAATGTATACGGAACCCGTTTCGGATTCAAGCAGGGAGGCGTCCGCAGCGGTCGAGCGATGCAGGGCGAGCTGCCGCGTATTCCTGCTTGACCCCATGCTTTCTCATACAGATAATCACGGCACATGATGAACAGCAACAAAGCCGTTCGCATTCATTCAACTTCAGTGGTCCGCTTTTTATGAGTAGTACTACGCCGATGCAGAATCAGGAAACCGGGAAGCCGTTGGAATTTAAAACCTTTGGCGCCGACAGTGAATTCAAGCAAGTCGTCCTGGAGGAATTGCAGCAGCAACTAATGAGGGTGGGGAAAAGCCGTATATTCGATCACCTGTCCTATTGTCTGCAGGAACTGCTGGATAATGCCGTAAAGGCGAACCTGAAACGCGTGTATTTCAAAGAAGAACATCTGCGGATTGATCAGGCATCCGACTACGAGCGCGGCATGCACCAGTTCAAAACAGCCCTGCTGAATCAACGCGCTTATTACTGCGAACAGCTCGGGAAAAATGAGCTTTGGGTATCCGTCACATATCATTGCCGGAAAGATATGCTGAGTGTGGACGTGCGCAATAACACGCCGATTATGGATGTCGAACTGAAAAAAATCCATGACCGAATCGACAAAGCCCGCATTTACGAAACCCTGCCGGAAATATTTGAAGATATCTCCGATGACTCCGAAAGCGCCGGGCTGGGAATCGTCATGCTCTGCATGATCCTGCGTCGACTGGGTGTGCCCGACAAAAATTTCCGCTTTGAATGCCGCGATGGGATCACCGCCGTAACCATGACTGTTCCTCTGGCCAGTATTTCGGATGAGGACTCCGAAACCATCAGCGACTCCCTGATTCACGAACTGAACACCATACCCCAATTCCCGGAAAGCATTCTCTGTTTGAAAAAAATGCTTTCCGACAGCCAGTTCCGGCAGGACGAAGTGATGGCCCTGATCAAGCGCGATCCCGCCCTGACCGCCGAAATTCTGCGCATGTGCAATTCCGCCTATTACCGCCGCCGCAACAAAATTGAGAGCCCGCAAATGGCCGTCGGCATACTCGGTGTGCGCGGATTAACCGCCATCCTGGATTCCTGGGGCGCGCGGAAAGCGCTGGAGGCGAAATATCCCCGTCATCTCCTGGAACCGCTTTGGGCCCATGCCTCTGAAGTGGCCGCCATCTCCTCCCTGCTGTGCGAGCGCTACAAGTGCGATCCCCATGTCTCCGAACTGGCCTACAACTCAGCCCTGCTGCATGAAATCGGACGCATCGTGCTGGAAGGGAATTACACCGATACCTATGTGGCGATGAAAAAAGTGTGCAGCCGCAAAAAGGTGGCCGTCGATGCCGTGGAAGATTTAATAGAAGGCGTGAACCACACTATCCTCGGCGCCAAGCTCGCCGAAAAATGGAACCTGCCTGATGCCATCGTAGCCACCATCCGCTATTACCGCCTTCCGCTTTCTGCCAGCGAAAACATGCAGCAGATCGCAAAAATCGTCGCCCTTTCGCACATCATTTCCAACCTGCTCCATCACGACGATACCGACTACCAAACCGAAAACCTCCCGAAATATTTCGGCTTCTCCAACAAAGACACACTCACCAGCCTCACGGAGCTGATCCGCTCCGCACTGACGGAGTCCCCGCGCCCGGCATGAGCCGCCGCGCCTGCGTTTTCCAACGATTGATGCTACCGACAAAAGTCTTTTTGTGGACAACGGCTCGCGGGGACGCTCGCCCTCCAGAT
>CAZISY010000012.1:0-56094 GCA_964542025.1 uncultured Verrucomicrobiota bacterium | reverse complement strand
ACCGCCGACCCAAAATTGATTGAGTACCCTTTTGTGAAAACCATGTGGGAGTGATCCGGCGACGCAAAAGGCATTCGTCCCCGCGTAATTTGCGGCGATGAAAAGACGCTGAAATTTTCTCTGGATTCGCTCCCGTCGGCTTTCTATACTTTCGCCCATGTCGGAATCGGATCATAAAAACTTAAAACTCGATTTAGTTCAAAAAAAGGGCGGCGTGATTCTGCGGGTGGAAGGGGCGCTGGATCATGCGACGGCCCAGAAGTTCGCCAACAAATGTTACGAACTGCTTTCCCTGGAAGCGCCCCGAATTGCCATTGATCTGCGGGGCACGGACTACGTGGGCAGTGCGAGCATCTGCACCATCGTAGCCGTCGGGAAAAAGGTACTGGCCCGCCAGGGCGAGTATTACCTGTCGCTCAGCAGTCCAGCGGCGCAGGCCCTTGAGTTCAGCGGGTTCACATCGGTCTTTTCGGTTATTGATGATCCGGAGGCCATTCTGGATGAACGCGCCTGATTCCCTGGTCTTTATTCATATCCCCGCTGATGACCAGGCCCTCGAAACAGCGCGCACATTTGCCTTGCAGCATGCGGAAACCATTCAACTGCCCCCCGCAGCCGTCTTTAAATTGGAGCTGGCACTGGAGGAAATTCTGGTGAACGTGGTGCATTACGCCTATCCGAATGGAACTATCGGCACGGTAGATATCGGGTGCCGGGCGGACGCTTCCGGCATCGCCATCTGCATTTGCGATTCCGGGCGTGCGTTCAATCCGCTGGAAAAAGAAACCCCGGATCTTAACCTCGGCATTGAAGATCGGCAGATCGGTGGACTCGGCATTTTTTTGACCCGGGAAATGGTGGACGACATCCAGTACCGCCGCGAGAACGACCGCAACATCATTTCGTTTTTTGTTCGTTTTCCGTGATGGCGCACATCACGGGAACATGATTCGCATCATCGAAAAATCATCATCCAAACAGGCGGCATTGCGCATGGCGAATACATGCCGGTACAGCTCGTCAATCACCCCCGCGCCGCCGGGCGCCGCACACTGAGCCCTCAGAAAGGCGGACAGGTCGTTCAGCGTCCACATGGCCTCGTCCCCCTGCGATACTTCATACACCCCATCGGAAAAGACAAACAGGGAAGATCCCTGAGGAACCGGAACTTCGTCATTTTTGTACATCATGCCGGGCATTCCACCCACAATCATCCCCGGCGTTTTCAATTCCCGGGCGGCACCGTTCGAAATCAGCAGAGCCGGAGGATGCCCGCCGGAGGAAAACCGGAGGGTGGACGCCTGTCGATCATAAACGCCATACCACATGGTAAAGTACAGGTCGTTGTTTTTCTCCATCTGAAACGTTTCATTCATGGCGGTCAGAACCGCGGCCGGATCCCGAAAGTCCACCATCGGAAGACTCTGGGAACGCAATACGTTAATGGCAGAAACAGAGAGCAGTGCCGGGCCGACCCCATGATCGCATACGTCCAGCAAATAAAGCGCCAGATGATTTTCATCCACCCAGTGATAACCGAACGAATCGCCTCCCAACCGGGCCGAAGGAATATACTTCCACTCCGTGCGCAATCCCTTTTCATTCATGGGCGCAGGCAGAATGGACATGACATAATCCGCCGCAATCGCCAGCTCTTCGGCCAGTTTTTCCTGGCTGGCCTTCAGGGCCTCATATGCTTCATTGCGCTCCAGCAGATTGATGTAGCCCCTGGAGTGATAGCGAATTCGGGCGACCAGTTCCAAACGGTCGGGCAGCTTCACCAAATAATCATTCGCGCCCCCGGCAAAGGCGTCCGCCTTTGTTTTGGGCTCTTCTTTTGTTGAGAGTACAATCAGGGGCACCTCTTTCAACGCGGGGTGGCCGCGAAAAAACCGCACAAGCGTCATGCCATCGATTTCCGGCATCACCAAATCCTGCAGAATGACGGTTGGATTAAACTCCACGGCCATTGCCAGCGCTTTCGTTGGATCCGGGCAATGCAGGAAACGGATGTCCTGTTCCGGCAGCAGCATGCGGCGAACCTGCTCTCCGACAATCACCTGATCATCCACTAAAAACACACGGATCTCGTGATGCTGCAATTCATTGGTCATCGTATCACCATCCCATCTTGAGTGGGCGACACACTAACAAAAACACCAGTTTGATGATACGTTTTTTTTTGACGCCGCGCCGGTTTGCTTTCATGCTCACGCACACTCATTCAGGGATACAGGAACTATGACTGCTGATACCAATCCGCTTCGATCAACCGAACACCGCACCCCGCACATCCGCCTCGATTACGACCGGCTGCGCCGCCAGGGCGTCCCCGAGACCGTCTTCTGCCCCGGCAAAACACCCGAACAGCTGCTGGCCATTTTCCGGGATCTCTCGAATACCCGGCAAAATGTGATGGCGACTCGCGCCGCGCCCGAAATCTATGCACTCGTTGCACAGGCATTTCCCACCGCAGTGTACCATGCAGACGCGCGCATCATAACCCTGGACACTGCCCCGCTGCCGGAACTGCGCGGCGGCATCAGCATCCTCTGCGCCGGTACGGCCGATGTGCCCGTGGCCGAGGAAGCACGCATCACCGCGCAGCGGATGGGCGCAAGAACGCACTGCATTTATGATGCGGGCGTGGCGGGGATTCACCGTCTGACCTCCGTGATCCATCAAACGGATGCTTCCAATGCCGTGATTGTGGTGGCCGGTATGGAAGGCGCCCTGCCCTCGGTGGTGGGCGGACTGATCGCCAAGCCCATCATCGCCGTGCCGACCAGCGTGGGATACGGATGGAATATGGAGGGACTTTCCGCGCTGCTGGCCATGCTGAATGCCTGTGCCGCCGGCGTGACCGTGGTGAATGTGGATAACGGATTCGGCGCAGGCGTTGCCGCCGCCCGAATCAATCGACAGGTCGTTCAGTCAATTAGCGGGATGCGATAGAGTAACATCTCGGCAACGAAGCATCATTGGGGAATAGGCCGGCCACATGTGTTCGTCGCTTGATTTCTCTGGTTTGCCTCTCGGCCATATTGGTGGATCGCAAACGCCGGAGCTGTTTTCACATTTCCAGCAGTTCCATCATTTCGGCAAGCCGCTTATGCAGCGAAAAATATTCCTTCACACGGGCCTGACCGGCAAGGGCTATGGCCCGCCGCTCCCCGGGATGAGCCAGATAATATCGAAGCTGATCCTGCATTTCCGGAATGGAATGAAAACACACGACATCCACGCCCGGGTGAAAATAACGCGGTAAATCGTCCACGGGTTCCGTCAGCACGAGACTGCCCGCTGCCAGGGCGTCAATCATGCGCAGGTTGATGGAGCTGGTGTTGTAGGTTTTCTCAATGTTCAGCGAAATTGCGGAGGCGCGGTAAATGCCGGGCGTCTGCGTACGGTAATCCGCCGGACCGGCATAATGCAGCCCCGGATGCGTCACGGAGGCCCAATCGGCATCGCCGTACACGGTAATCGGCGTCACATCGGCCGCGGCCCGCAGCAGAGCCACCCGCTTGCGCGAGGAAACCTCCTTGGATGGGGCGATATAAAAAAACGCCGGGTCAGGCCAAACTGTTTTGGCCAAATCAAACCCCAGCTGCTCCGAGCAGGCCGCGATCCACTCTTCCATCCGGACGTTGAAAAAATCACGGCATCCCCGTTCCACCAACTCATGCAGCGTATTCCGGACAAGCGCGTAGCCCATGCGGTCCGCCTCGGTGTGCGACTCCCGCTCCTGTCTGGCCAGCCGCCGCATCAGCGCGGGAAACTCGTTGCCCTGCCGAATCATGGAACACCCGACAAACGAAACTATTTTCCCTTCATCACGCAGTGCTTCGCCTGCCGGGTCCGGGATAAACCGATTCAGCCGCGTGGCAATCGGCAGGTAATGCAAATGCGCATATCCGTTGCGCCGATAGATTTCCAGAGAAGGACGATCAATCAGGAAGATCACGGTTTCCGGTTGGCGGTGATCGGGGGCGCAGAATCCCGAGCCGGCCAGATTATCCACATTCCAGGCGGCATACCGGGCAACCCGCTCCCGGTGCGCAATCTCGGCGAAGAGCGGATTGAAATTCACGGAGAAAAGCACCTCCGGCCGCTGTGTGTGGATCGCCGCCGTGATCTGCGGAATCATCACGGCCGGGGCGGACCGCTCCACCACGGTCACTTCATGGCCCAATTCCTGAAATACCGCGGCCACCTCGTTGCAGAACCACGACCACCGAACTATCAATATGCGCGCTTTCCCCGCCATGAGTTCCGATCATCCCGCGTTTAATTCCGGGGCGCACAATTCGTAAAAATTGCAATTGCGGCAGACGGATTCATCCCCGCAAAGTTCCCAATCTTCTTTGGGAAGCGCCTCATTGCGGGTGCGGTCTTCATCCGCCAGGTAGCCGGACATATCCGCCACTGACTCGCCGATTTGCGCAATGACTTCATCCATTTTCTGCGCATTGAACGCGAACGGAGCCACCTGGCCCGTCGCCAGGTATTCCACATAGCAGCAGACCTTTTCCGGGGCAATACCGTGTTTCACATGCGCCCAAAGTCCATACAGGGCCAGCTGCCACTGATGCGATTCCTTGACTTTGCCCGCCTTCCAGTCGTGAATGTTCACCACATCTCCGGCACGGTACACAAAATCCGGGATGGCATAAATCTTCACGCCGTTGAAGACGAATGACTCCGGATCGCCCCGATCGGAATGCGTCACATCAATTTCATCTTCACGGCGAATGGATGCCAGCCGCGGCAAAACGCGCTCAACGAAATTGGCGATGCACATCTTTGTGTGTTTCACCACGGCCTCGGTGCGCTCCTTTTCCCGCTGGGCATCCCATACTTTGTAATAATGTTCCCGCAGACAGCAAAACTGTTTCGGGCTGGCCTGCCAATCGCCTTTTTTGGATTCCATCCAGCAGCGGTTCAGCATGGGCTTGGCGATGGTTTCGTATGCCTGTTCCACCGTAACGCTCACGCCGCGCTGATGCTCGCGCAACACCCACATGACCGCACTTTCAGCGGCCGTCCCCTGCAGCGAATAGATGTTGTCCATTTTATTGAGCTGATAGGCCTTGCGCTGCTCCGGAGGCGCCTGTTTGTCCCAACCGCCCCAGGAGCCGTACTTCGACCAGTACCGCTTCCGGCGGCATTCTTCAAAATCGTGCGCGGCGGAAAAAGACCACGAAAACACATTTTCCAATTTACCCATGAATTCCTCCCGTTTGATCACGGTACGCCCGGCAGCATACGCCCTGCCGGACATGCGTTCAATCAAAAGGGCTCTGGAATAATTACTTCTGGCAAAACTCTTGAGACTCTTTCTTTTCCTGCCTGGAAAAATGCTGTAGCTTGCACATGGAAATCGACGCTCATGAAGGCACACTGTTTTGCGAAGGAGTAAAAAATGCAAACCGCCCGAAAAACATACTGCTCACGAATCGCCGCCCTGGCGCTCACGGTCGTCCTTGCCGGATGCACGACCCGCGAAGGAACCTTCACCGTACTTTCCACCAAAAATTCTGAAATAAGCCGGGTGGATCTGAAACGCATTCAGTTCCAGCGCAATGTCACCGGAGGCGACAGCCGCTTCTGGCTGCTCTTCATCCCTTTCGGGTCCGCGCCGAAAATTGAAAACGCCGTGGACGAATGCCTCGAAAATGGGAAAGGCGACTTTATGACCAGCGCGGTGCTCTACAGCACAGATTGGTCACTGCTCCTATTCTCCTACGGATCGTGGACGGTCGAAGGAGATGTGGGCGACTCCCTGTCCTCCGGCGCCGCCGACATCAGGGACCGCCGGGAAAATTAAGCACCTGGCCGGCATTATGAAGCCAATCCCACTTTTTCTGCTTATCGCGCTCCTGGCGTCCGGACCACTTTCGGCCGCCACGAATGAACCGCCCGCTCGGCTGAATCCGATCACCGGCGTGGAGGGATACCTGGCCCGCATCCTGATCAATGAAACGCCCTTTCCCGGCGAACGGGGCTGGCTCAGCGAGACAGACACCAAGGCCGCCATGCTTTCCATCCTGTGGGTCCTGCATTCCCGCATCGCCTACATCCCCCCGGGCTACACCCAGGAACAAATCGCCGCCGTCCGTTCGCAAAACATTGTGGACGTGATTACGGCCGGCGGCGAGAAGGGACAGTGCGATGGTTTTTTTAAGGACGGCCAGGGACGCTTCACCTGCGCGCCCCGTGTACAGGAGCGAGTGAACTACCTGTTGAGCGTCTCCGCCAAAGGAACCCCCGGACGGTTCGCCCGCCTCCTGAACTATGCCCAGGGGCTTGCCGATGCTTACGTTAAAAGCGGTATTGAGGAAGCTGATCGCTTCGCAGGCATTCGGCATATCGGCCCGAAGCCGGTAACCGGGCGCGCCTATTCCTGGATGACCGATACCGATTATTACAACCCCGGAGGCAGCTTCGTTAAAATCCCCAACGCCGACAACGGATCGCTGGGCGGCAATCGCTTTTTCACCCTGGAACAAAAAAACAAATGAAACGGAATTCGCTGTGAAAACATGTTGTTATATCGGCCTGTCCCTGATGCTCACGCTGCTTGCCGCCCCCATCACCCGCGCCGCGGAGACGAATACACCGCCGGACGAGCTGCTGGAAAAGGATTTTCTCTGCGGGGTCGCACAGCATCTCTACCGGTGGTACATGGATGAAATCGACGTCGAAAAGAATTCCGGAACCGAACACATGACGTTCCTGGTTCGAAACCTGAACCCCGTTTTGGACGCCAATGACCACAGCCTGCTGGCGGAAATCGTCCTGCCTGATTTTGATATTCGCGTCACCCTGAAAAAAGCGGACTATGAAATTCCCGAGCTGAACACTATCGTTAAAACCGATCACTTCAAAATCATTCGTGTTTCACGGGAAGGCACGGATTCCTGCAGCGACTGCGTTTCCGTGGAAGTGCCTTATCAGGAAATGGCCGAACGCCTCTTCCGCATGCGCAATCAGGTAGCCTTCCCCGGGACCAACCTCGCTCACCGCCTGCGCGGGGCCCTGGCCCACCAACTCGAAAAGGACAACCAGGAAAACAGGGGCCGCGACTCCACCGGCGAACAGGTGGTTCATCTGGCTCCACTCTCCCCGGTGGCCAACGAAGTGTGGGTCTTCTGGGAAACGGGACGCCTGCTGATTCGTTTCGCTTCTGACATTGATCTCAACAATCCGTCCGTTTGGGATCACGAGGATTTGGCGGTGACCACCTATGACGTCGATGAGCAGGTCGTCGTTTCTCTCCATGAAGCGGCAGGCAGCAATGCCTACCTGACGCGCGACCAGGTTGGCCGGGCCCTCTACAACTGCGTCATACTCGGAAAACGCATTGCCGTTGTGCCGCAGAAAGACGCCGGGGAAACCCGTTAATTCCTGCAGAAGACCAGGGTGTTTCGCGGCAGTTCCGCCTGTTCCAGTTCGTGCCCGGCCACCAGGCGCCCATCGGCCAACCGGTAATAGGTGTCCGGTTTGTTCCAGCGATCCGCGCACAGCTGATGTGCGTTGCGTTGCGTGGAAATGTGACCCATGCAGGTGTACCCGACGAGCACGGCCGTGTTTTCGCCCAAACCATCCAGTTCCGCTTCCTGCAATTCATGCCCTCGGCGAATACGTCCATCGGGCAGCAAATACAATGTTTCCGGCTCGCGGTAGCGTTCGCCGGCCACCTGCCGCGCATCCTTACCATCCACGCCGATATATTTCACCCGCTCTTCACCGGGTACACGCGCCTGAACCGGCGGAAGCGGAGGCGGAGACAAGCGAACAACCGGCGTCGGCTCCTGCGGGGTAACCGTCACCGGAGCGGACGCAACCGGCTGTGCGGCGGGAGCGGACTGAGCCGACTGGAAAACCACTTTGGTCCCGACCGGGATGGACGTCCAATCCCGTATCTCCGACCCACGAATTTCACGCCCATTGGGAAAAATATAAAGCGTTCCGCTTTTGTTGTACTCGGCGCCCGCCACATCCCACGGCGTGCTTTGCCTGGTGATGACATCGCGGCCGGACTTCGTCAACTGACGGTATTCTTTTTCACTGAGCGGGGCGGAACCATACAGCACCAGCGCCAATTGCTCATCTGCCACAACCAGTCGCCCGGCACGCACGTCCGGATCGAAGGAGGGCTTGGCAGTCAACCCGAGCTGAGTACGTACCCGCTCGCGGGCGAACAGCATGCCGCAGCGTTTTCGTCCGCGGTGCGCCCGTTTGTGCCAGCGGTTCGGTTCGCCGTAGGCCACCATGGAATGTGTCAGCACGCGCTCATCGGGAATATCATAGCGGCATTGAAGATAGGTCAGCAATTCGCGCAGCGCCTTGTACTGCGCAGCCGTGATTTCCCGATTGTGATATCCCACCACTTCAATCCCGATGGACCAATTATCCATGCCGAAGTGCCCATCCCAAAGGCTGACCCCGGCGTGTTTCGCAATCCGTTTTGAATCCACGAGGCGATAGACTTTTCCCTTGGTCCCCACCAGATAATTTGCCTCGCCATTTTGCTTCAATTTGTTGAGGGAGCTTCGTTCGTGCGCCTCCGTGGTGTGAAGCACAATATAACGGGTATGCTGCCGCACGGGACGCGTACGGTTATACGGGCTGAGCGCGTCCACCACATCCATGGCCCCGGACGATCCCGCCAGCAACAGAAATAAAACAATTATCCGACTAATAACGCCGCCGCTTCTCATACTTACCTGCGTTGTCGTTTTTCCGCTCATGACTCCGCCTCCCCCGCCGTTCCGTCCGTTGTTCCCGGCCGTCCGCCGCGCTGGAGGCGCCAACCTGTCCGGCAATCGCCCGCATGGCCAGGCGCGCCGTGGAAAACGCCGCATGCAGATTGAATCCGCCCGTCGGCCCATCCACATCCATCACTTCGCCGGCAAAGAAAAGGCCCGGATGAAGTTTCGACTCCATACGCCCCTCATCAATATCACCCAGCTCTACGCCGCCCACGGTTACCATTGCCTCCTTGAGAGAGTTCGGACGCACCGGATGCAACACCCATCCCTTCAGCAGGCGGGCCAGCCCATCCGCGAAGGCGCCGTGTGCATCCGTCCCCGGACACCCCGGACGGACCGCCTGCTGGATAAAATCGCGGACTATGGTATTCGGTATTCCCAGTTCCGCAAGCCGTCTTTCCAGGTCTTTTGATGCCGCCGCCCCCCGTTGCGCGCTGATTTTCGCGGTCAACGCGTCCAGGGAGATTGACGGAAACAAATCCACGCTGAAGGTATACCGGTCCAGATTATTCCGTGCAATCAGTCGGCTGGCATTGACCACGCAGGGACCGGTGATTCCCCACCGATCACACCGCAATTCGCCGCGCGTCACACCGACCGGCTTTCCGTGCCGATCCAACACCGTCAACTGGACCGCTTCAAACCCCTCGTCGGGATAGCGCGTCAGCCACTGTTCCTGCACTTCAAAGCCTACCAGACCCGGACGATACGGGACCAGTTTATGCCCCAGCGCGCCGGCCCACTTCTGACCATCACCGACCGATCCGGTCTTCGGATAGCTCACGCCCCCGGAGGCCAGCAACACGGCCCGACACCGAAACGTGCAGAACCGCGCGGTCACTTCCCAGCCGCCCTCCAACGGGCGAACCCCATCGACCGGACAATTAAACATCACCGGCATTCCGGCATCCCGCAGCAGATCCATAAAAAAATGCAGCACATCGGCGGCCTTTTCTGAAGCCGGGAAGACGCGCCCGTCTTTATGCACCACGGTATCCAGTCCACGCTCGCGCATCCAGCGGCGCAGCGCCTCCGGAGGAAAATCCCGGATGGCTTTTTCCAGAAAGCCGGAAACCGGCGGGCCGTACGCCTCGGCCATTTCGGCGGCGGACAGGTTGGATGTCACATTGCAGCGGGCGTTTCCGCACATCAGCAATTTGCGTCCCGCGAGGTGCTTCCGTTCAAGCAGAACGGCACGCACCCCCATCTCGGCAGCGCCGGCCGATGCCATCAGCCCGGCTGCACCTGCCCCGATAATAATCACGTCTGTTTCAGCGGTCAGAACGACACCCCCAGCGCACAGGAAATGCTGCTGTCACTCAGGAAACTGTACTCCACACGCCCGGAAAACCGATCATGAAACACGACGGCCACGCCCGCCATCCCCACCACCGGGTCACGCTCTTCGACGTCGTAATCCAGCTTGGAGACCCCATCCACCGCCGGCTCCACCTTCACGTTGTAGGTGCCGCGCAACAGCGAATACCCGCCGCCGGCATACGGAGAAATGAACAGATCATTATTCATCAGGCTGATTTTTCCGGAAAGTACGAGAGCCGCCGCGAATTCGTAATATTTCAGGTCGCCCTTGTATCCCGTTCCGGTTTTTGTGTCGTACTGCGGCACATAGTGTCCGTTGACGAGCGCATTCAGCCGGAGATAGTCACTTTCATACATCATGTAATACACGCCCGCGCCCACAGTGGCCGGGGTGGAACCGTCTTTTCGATCATCATCCAGCAACCCGGCATCAAAATACGTCGCGGCCACCTCATTGGCGATATTCAGTCGCAGCATGTACACATCCTGATCCATGTTGTCTTTAACCGAACCAATCTTCACGTCCCGATCATAATGATCGTAAATGGTTTCCACACGCAACGCGCCATCCTGTGTATCCAGATAGATGGGCGCGCCGTTATCCATCGCAAATCCCGTCACCGCCACACACACCGCCGCCATCATCCCGCGAATAAAACCTGTCTGAGCCTTCATAATCCCCGTCCTTTCGTTCCGTTTACCGCCGCCAAGCAATCCCTTATGTCTTATTCCCTCTTATCCGTTCAACACCATTAACGCCTTATCCGTATCGTCCACTCTGAGCACCACCAATCCGCGGTTCACGCTCGGTCCTCCCGCACAATACGCGTACTCCAAATTCACACCATGGTCCGCCCAAAGCGCCGACACCTCCCCCAGCGCGCCGGGGCGATTTTCAATTTCCAGCAAAACCACCTCCCGCGTGAAAACCAAAAAGCCATCCGCCTTCAGCAGCTGCTCCGCCTTCTTTTCCTGATCCACAATCAGCCGAATGTAGCCGTGATCAATTCCGCCCGTCAGCGTCATCGCATGAATGTTGATCCCTTCGCGTCCCAGCAAGCCGGTGATTCGGGACACCACCCCGCGCTCGTTCTGCACCGAAACCGACAACTGAACCCCCCGTTTTGCTTCCACGCACTGGATTGCCGTCATACTTATCCCTTCTGCATTAGCTGTACTCAAATGATCCGGCATGAGGGTTTACCATCCGTCCACTCGAAAAGCAGGTAAAAAATATATCAACCATCACCGGCCCCGCATAAAAGCAGAAAATCCTTTGAATTCATTCTGTATCAATTATAGTCTCTCCATTATTCACCGAACAAAGGGAGGTACACTATGCGAACATCGTTCCGTTTCACCACCGTTTTCACGGCGTGCATCGCCATTCTACTGACAGCCGCACCGTCCATCTCTTTATGTGCCGCGCCCTCGGCGGATGCGTACGCGGGAAACTCCGGAGATGACATCTCCGCAGCTCACGCCCGCCACGGGCGCCGACCGGCACCTCTGGATTTTGATGGCGACGGCAAATCCGACATCGGATGTTTCGATCCGGCCACGGCAACCTGGTTTCTGTATAGAAGCACAGGGGGTTTTACATCCACCACCTGGGGAACCGAACAGGCCTTGCCCATCACATCGGACTTCGATGGAAACGGCACCTGTGATTACGGAACCTATTTTGCCCCGTCCGGCGAGTGGAAAATTATGCAGGATGCCGCCGGGGGCTTCACCAATCACTTCGGGTATGCCGGAACCGTACCGATTACCGGCGACTTCGACGGCGACGACATCTGTGACTTCGGGTGCTACTACGCCCCCGGAGGAAACTGGTACATCTACAAAAGCCGTGACGGATTCTGGACCACTTCTTTCGGGTACGACGAAACCGTCCCTGTCACCGGCGACTTCGATGGTGACGGCATCTGCGATTTCGGATGCTACTACGCCCCCGGAGGAAACTGGTACCTTTATAAGAGCACAGACGGATTCTGGACCACCTCCTTCGGATACGGCGGAACTTCTCCCGTCACTGGCGACTTCGATGGCGACGGCATCTGCGATTTCGGATGCTATTACGCCCCCGAAGGACGCTGGTATCTTTACAAAAGCACTGACGGATTCTGGACCACCTCCTTCGGGTTCGAAGGGACCTCACCCGTCACCGGCGACTTCGATGGCGACGGCATCTGCGACTTCGGATGCTACTATCCCTCAGATGGAGGGTGGTATATCTACAGAAGCACTGACGGATTCTGGATAACTCATTTCGGCTATTCCGGAACCCTGCCGATCGGCGCAATCCCAACCGTCCAGAAAGTGACCCTTTCCCTTGCCTCCATTCCTGCGGAAGGCGGTTCAACATCCGGCAGCGGAAACTACTACATGGGCGCACCCATCTCCTTCTCCGCCAATCCAGCATCCGGCTGGCGTTTCGTGGAATGGAATGACCGCAGCAAGGAAAGCCAACGGACTCTCTCCACGCTGACCAACCTGGAACTGACTGCCTATTTTTCTCTGAGCAATTGCAGGCATGTCTTTGAATTGCGTGACGGCATCCGCATTGCCCTGAACGAGGGCGGACTCCAGGGAGGCGCAGACTACATCAGCAACCAGATCTATATCGGGGAAACCGTCGTCAACACGCTGGGTATTGCACACCAAATCAAGGATGTGGATGCCTACGATGAAGCCACTGAAACCTGGATTTCCGGGGATGGAATCCGGTCTGGCGCCTACACCCGGCTGAGTTTCTACGATTCCGACACGGGCAAATATCTCCGCGTTTACATTGGGTATTAACACGCGCCCGGGGCTTGCGGCGGATCGTCCGCCGCATGTCCCGGTCATCCAAGTTTTGCTTGCATAAAAAGCCGCGTCCCTTCACTCTCCGCGGTGTTATGACAAATTCATCTCAAAAGAGCGGCGGCGCCATGATCCCGGATCTGCAATCCAGCCTGATCTGTGATGACGTCCGCCAGGAACGAAACGGCAAATTCATACTGATCGGCCTCTTCGATGCCATCGGCGCACCGGAATTGCCCCTGCGCTATCCGCGCCTCTTCGCTGTCACCCGCTGGTGCAGCGGCGAAGGCACATTCATCCAGCGCACACGCATCCTGAAACCCGACCAGAGCACGGTGCTGATTGAGGGAAAGGACATTCCCGTGAATCTCAGCAACCCTGAATCCTCCGCCACCAACGTAGAAGCCTTCGTGAACGTCGCCTTTGAGCAGGAAGGCACGCACTGGATTGAAATTCTACTGGATGGCGATATTAAAATCCGTTATCCGTTACGCGTCGGCAGGGTTCAGCCCCCACCCGGGCAGCAGCCCTTCCCGCCGGCCTGATCATCGTCAGCCGCACGTATTATTTATTGGGACACTCTGAAATGAACGACGAAATTCAACGGGACATATTGGAAGCGGATGTGGTTTGCGTCGGCGCGGGCCTGGCCACGCTGAGTACGGTTCTGCAATTCCTGAAAAAGCAGGCGGAACAACCCGGCAACCCGGCCCCCTCCGTACTGATTTTTGAAAAAGGCCTCTATCCCGGCGCCCATGTACTTTCCGGCGCCGTCATCGACCCCGCCCCCCTTCAGCGCCTGCTTTCTCCGGAAGAGTACGCCTCCCTGCCCGTGTACGGACGGGTCACTTCCGAAAAATTTTCCTATCTTACCGCGCATCATGCGTTCGATCTGCCGCTGACGCCTCCACCCATGAAGGCCCTGGGCTGTCCGATCATCTCTCTTTCTGAAATAACCCGCCGGCTCGCCGAACTCTGCGAAGCCGCCGGCGCGGAAATCTACTCAGAAATGCCGGTCGCCTCCCTCCTGGAAGAAAACGGGCAGATCATCGGCGTCCGGCTGGGCGATAAAGGCATCGATAAACAGGGAACACCCAAAAGCAACTTTGAACCCGGAGCCGATGTCCACGCCAAAATGGTCGTCCTCGGCGAAGGCACGTTCGGCGTCGCCACCCGGCAGCTCATCGAAAAAGCCGGACTCGACCACGGCGCCAACGAACAGGCCTATGCCCTCGGCATCAAAGAAGTTTTTGAAGTCCCCTCCGCCCCGGAACGCGCCGGGCACATCCTGCATTCCTTCGGCTACCCCCTTCCCTACGAAATGTATGGCGGCGGATTCGTGTATTGCCTGGATGCCACGCATGTCGCCGTGGGATTTGTCACTGCGCTGGATTATCGCCGGCCCGAAATCAATCCGCACGAACTCTTCCGCGCCTACAAAGCGCATCCACGCATCAACGCCTTTCTCACCGCGGGCAAACCAATCGCCTACGGCGCCAAAATTCTGCCGGAAGGCGGACTCTTCGCCGTCCCGCGCCTGATCGCCCCCGGTGCCATGATCGTGGGCGATGCCGGCGGCCTCCTCGACGCCGTTCGCCTCAAGGGCGCACACCTCGCCGTGGAGTCCGGCATGGCCGCCGGCAACGTACTTTCCAACGGTTGGAAAACCGGCGACTGGACCATCCAATCGTTGGAAAAATATCCCGCCGACTTAATGGCGTCCGACGGCTGGAAAAAGATAAGCCAATACCGTAATGCGCGCCAGTGGTTTGATTATGGCCTGCTTCCCGGCATGGCCGCCATCGGCGCGGGCTTTGTCACCCGAGGACTTCTGCCGCCCGGACGCAAATCCAAAGCCGTGGATCACTCCGTCCGATGTGTCGGGGAGCGAAAACCCGTTTCCCTGCCCACCCTGGAACGGCACATTGAAAAGACGCACCGACTGGATCTCATGTCGGATCTCTATCTCTCCGGCACCGAACACGACGAGAACCAGCCGTGCCATCTGGTCATCAATAATCCGGATCGCTGCAAAGAGTGCATTCAGCTTTATCAGGCGCCGTGTACCCGGTTCTGCCCCGCGCAGGTTTACGAGCGGCCGGAGGGAACCGACCGTATTGCCATCCAGCCTTCCAATTGTCTGCACTGCAAAACCTGTCAGATCAAATGTCCCCTGCAGAACATCACCTGGAACCTCCCCGAAGGCGGAGGCGGTCCCCGCTATAAAATCATGTAGGCTTGAAACGAAAAGGCCGCGCCCGAGGGCGCGGCCTTTTTTATTCTACACTGTTTCGCGTGATCAGCTGTTGATCGCGGCCTGAGCGGCAGCCAGGCGCGCAATGGGTACGCGATACGGCGAGCAGCTCACGTAATTCAGTCCCACCTTGTAGCAGAACTTCACGCTGGCCGGATCACCGCCGTGTTCACCGCAGATACCGCACTTGAGCTGCGGACGCGACGAACGGCCCTTGCGAACGCCCATCTCCACCAACTGACCCACGCCAGTGGTGTCCAAATGCTGGAACGGGTCCACCGGCAGAATCTTTTCCCGCAGATAGTCCTTCAGGAACACGCCGACATCGTCACGGCTGAAGCCAAACGTCATCTGCGTCAGGTCGTTGGTTCCGAAGCTGAAGAACTCCGCCTTTTCGGCAATTTCATCAGCCGTCAGCGCCGCACGCGGAATTTCAATCATCGTGCCGACCATGTATTTCATCTTCGACTTGCGTTTTTCGATGATTTCATCGGCCGTTTTGCGGATGATCTTTTCGAGGAATTCAAATTCCGCAACCGTTCCGATCAGCGGCACCATGATTTCCGGCGTCACGCTGATGCGTCCCTGCTTCTCGACGTTGCAGGCCGCCTCAATGATGGCGCGGGTCTGCATCACGCACAGTTCCGGATACGTCACCGACAACCGGCAGCCGCGATGACCCAGCATCGGATTGAATTCCTTCAGCGAGCGAACCCGATCCGCCACCTGAACCTGCGTCACACCCAGCCGCTTGGCCATTTCGTCCTGCTCCTTCTTCTCGTGCGGAACGAATTCATGCAGCGGGGGATCCAGCAACCGTATGGTCACCGGCAGGTTCTTCATCGCCTTGAAGATTCCTTCGAAGTCCTTGCGCTGATACGGCAGCAGTTTCGCCAGGGCCTTTTCGCGCGACTTGAGGTCTTCCGCCAGAATGAACTCGCGGATGGCCCAAATGCGGTCGCCTTCAAAGAACATATGCTCCGTGCGGCAAAGACCGATACCCTCGGCGCCGAACGCGCGCGCCGCCTGAGCATCTTCCGGACGGTCCGCGTTGGTGCGCACATACATTTTGCGAAACTCATCCGCCCAATCCGAGATTTGCTTGTACATCTTGAAGATCGGATGCTTTGCAGCTTCCTTGTCGTTTTCCACAATCGCGGCAATCACCGGGCTCGACTGCGTCGGAAGCTGGCCCACATACACGTTGCCGGTGGAACCGTTCAGGCTGATCCAGTCGCCTTCCTTCAGTACCGTCTTGCCAACCGACACCGTCTTCTTCTTGTAATCAATGTCCAGAGCGCTCACGCCGCAAATGCAGCACTTGCCCCAGCCGCGCGCCACAACCGCCGCATGCGACGTCATGCCGCCGGTACTCGTCAGAATACCCTGCGCCGCCCACATGCCGCCCACATCTTCCGGGCTCGTTTCCTGGCGAACCAGAATCAGCTTCTCGGCTTTATTGGCCTTGATCATGGACTCTGCCTTCGCGGCATCGAACACAATGCGTCCCACGCCTGCGCCCGGACCCGCCGGCAACCCTTTGGTCAGCGGCGTAACTTTTTTCTCGGCCTGTATATCGAAGATCGGAAAGAGCAACTGCTCGAGATCCGAACCGCTGAGCATGTTCAGCGCCATTTTCGACGAGATCAGCTTCTGCTGAGCCGCACCGGTAAAGGCATCTTTGCCCGTGGCCATTTCGACCGCCCAGCGCACGCCGGCCAGACCGGTGCGTTTCGCATTACGGGTTTGCAGCATGAAGAGCTTGCCCTGCTGCACGGTGAATTCCACATCCTGCGGATGCTTGTAGTGGCGTTCCAAACGCGACATGATTTTGTAGAGTTCCTTCTGCACCCGGCGCCACATCGGATCATCTTCCTGCGCCATATCGCACAGGTTTTTCGGAGTGCGGATACCGGCCACCACGTCTTCGCCCTGCGCATTGATCAGGTACTCGCCCATCGGCTCGGAATCGCCGGTGGCGCCATCACGCGTGAAGGCCACGCCGGTACCGGAATCGCTGCCCATATTGCCGAACACCATGCTGCACACGTTCACCGCCGTACCGAGCAGACCGTTGATCTTATTGATCTCGCGATACTTCACGGCGCGTTCAGAATCCCAGGAACCGAACACGGCCTGAATCGAGCAATCCAACTGTTCGAGCGGATTCTGGGGGAACGGCGATTTCACTTTCTTCTGGTACACCTGCTTGTAAATGCCAACCAGTTCCTTGAGCTGTTCCGCCGTCAGATCCGTGTCTTCTTTGGCTTTGTATTTTTTCTTCAGCGCGTTGAGTTCCACTTCGAAATCATGATGCGTCAACCCGGTGGAGGGCCCCATCACTACATCGCCGAACATATCCACGAAACGACGATAGCAATCCCAGGCCGTACGCTCATTGCCGGTCTGCTTGATGAAGCCCAGCACGGACTTGTCCGTCAAACCGAGGTTCAGCACCGTATCCATCATGCCGGGCATGGAGACCGCCGCGCCGGAGCGCACGGAAACCAGCAGCGGGTCATTCGGATCACCCAGCTTCTTGCCCATCATTTTTTCGAGCTTGCCGAGCTGCGCCTTGAGTTGAGCGGCCATGTCGGGCGGGTACTGTTTGTTGTGCTTGGAGTAATACGCGCAGGCTTCCGTCGAGATGGTGAAACCCGGGGGAACCGGCAAATCGGCATTGGCCATTTCAGCCAGATTGGCGCCTTTACCGCCAAGAATCGCCTTCATGGAGGCGTCGCCTTCGGTATTCGATTTACCGAAGCCATAGAAATAAACATATTGCTTTACAGGTGCAGCCATTTCCTTACCTTTCTTCCGTTGATAATGTGCCTTTCCTTTCGGTTTTGCGGAAAAGCGGCGGCCATGCTAACAGAGGCGGCTTATTAGTCAAGTTTCATCCATAACCGCTGCAGCGCGCTCGAATGCCGCACAAAAGAACGCTCGCCGGACATCCTCCGCGCCGGGTTTTCGTGCGGCATGTGCAAGGGCCCCTCAGTCGTTACCGGAGCCATCGATCAAAGAGGCCAGTCCACCGGTGGCGGTTTCGCGGTACTTGGGATTCATATCGCGCCCGGTTTCCACCATGGCCCGGATTGTTTTGTCCAAATCCACACGGTGGTAACGTGAAATCTCCGTATTGGCGATCAGGTAGGCCGTATAGGCCTTAACCGCCCCCATCGCATTGCGCTCAATACATGGAATCTGTACGTAACCGCAAATGGGATCACACGTCATACCCAGATGATGTTCCAGCGCCGTCTGCGCGGCATTTTCCACCACACGCATTTCCGAGGTGTTGGCATACGTCAGCAGCGCCGCCGACATGCTGGAGGCCACGCCCACCTCGCCCTGACACCCCACTTCCGCCCCGGCGATGCTGGCATTGTGTTTGGCCAGAAAGCCAATCACCGCCGCCGCCATCAACCCGTCCTGCAGCGTGACGTGTTCCATCTTGAGATAATGCTTCATGAAATACAGCGTGGCCGCCATGACGCCCGCCGAACCGCAGGTGGGAGTGGTCACCACCGGCTGGCCGGCGGCATTTTCTTCGCCAACGGCGAATGCGTACGCGCACAGCAGGAGCAAAAAGTGATCACTGCGCCCGGCGAGTCGTTTTGCCCGGCGGTAAATGCCCGGGGCTTTACGGAAATAATTCAGCGGCCCAGGCAGCTTCCCGTCCACTTCCAGCCCGTGTTCCACGGAGCGCTCCATCACGGTCATCAGGTGATCCACCTTCGCATAAATCTCTTCTTCCGTGGCGCCGGTGATGGCCCGCTCATTATCAATCATCAATTCCACCAGACGAAGGTTTTTGGTTTCCATCACCTTCTTCAACTCACTCATGGTGGAATACTCATGAACGGGTTTCCCGCGGGCCGGCTCCTTATAGCCGTCCCACTGCAGAAAACCGCCGCCCACCGAATAATACTCCCGTTCCGAAAGTACTCCGTCCTCCGCATCCAGCAGGCGGATGCGCAGCGTATTGCTGTGCGGCAGGTCCTGACGGTCCCGATCAAAAATCATATCCTCCGCATGAAAATCCACAGAGCCCGGCGCCAAGTCCACCTTGCTCACGGCGGATGTATCCCCGAGCAGTCCGTCCAGATATCCCTGCGGGCACTGCTCCGGCGCCGTGCCCAGTAACCCGCCGAGTACCGCTTTGTCGGTGCCGTGCCCCTTCCCCGTGGCACTCAGCGAACCGTACAGCGTGACCTCAATCCGCCGGGCATGACGCTTCTTTTCCGCCGACAGTGCGCGGATCTGCTGGAGAAAATGGTACCCCGCCTTCATGGGGCCGATCGTGTGCGAGCTGGAAGGCCCCGGGCCGATTTTGAACAAATCAAAAACCGACGTTGCAATACCCTCGCTCATGAGGTTCCTCCTGTTCGTTTTCAGGTATTTTTGCCAGCCGACATTTCGGCGCGAGCCAGCGCCTCGCTGATTTGAGTGGTAAGCCCGGTGGCAACTTTCTCGGAAACGCCGCCGTTATTGATCAATTCGTTCAGCGTTTTGCCCTCCAAAATGATCCCCAACCGACGAAGCACCGATTCCTGCAGAGAGGACAGGGCCATGCCGTACGACTGCGCCAGCGCCTGAAGTTCCTCCGCTGCGCGCTCATGCAGCGCCCGGAAAAAGGACTGGCAAAACAACAGCGCATCCGCATCCGCGCCGCTCAATTCGGCCAGCCGCGGAAGCGCCTGATCAGTCTGCCGGTTCGCCTCGGACATCGCCAGGCAGATGGTGTAATCCAGGTGCAGCTTCCATTGACGCGCCCTGGCGGCCACAGCACTGTTCGGCGCGATCCGATCCAGCAAACGCACCAGGCCGTTATTCAGCCGCTCTTCCAGCGAGGGGACCCGCCGGACGCGTGGAGGGATGATGGCCCGCCCGACATCTTCTCTGCACAGGTCCAGAAAATGCTCCAGTTCCCGCAAAACACCTTCCCGGATAAAACCCAACTCATACATTTGAACCCATTTTGAGGCTGTTGCATTAAAGGCCTGCATCCAAAGCATCTGGGTCCGTTGGGCCGACGGCAGCCGGCTTCCCGGCTTCGCCTGCTGTTCGGCATCGGCCACGTCTTTTCGCCGTTCATCCAGAATGCGGGCAGCCAGCTCTTTATCCACGGCCTTCCAATTGCTCTCAATGGCAAGCATGTCCTTCAAACTTTCCCGCTTGATGGTCAGCTCAAGATTTTTCAATTCAAACGTGTCGAGCAGCGAGAGCCGATCCAGCTTGAAAGCGCGCATAATCCGCTTGATGGTCATACCCTGAATGATCAGCGTAAAGAGCACAACGCCCAGCGTGAAATCCAGAATCAGCAGGCGGTTCATCTCGCCGCCCACTTGCGCAGCGGTCAGACTCATGGCCAATCCAATGGGCAGCGCGCCCCGCAGTCCGCCCCAGAACATAAGCACCTGATACGGCACACGGATCGGTCGCTGCTTGCTGAATCGATTCATCAGCGGGACCAGCCCGAAGATCACCACCGCCCGCGCCAACAGCACGGTCAGGATTGCCAGGATCACATACTTGCCCACTTTCGTAATATGCGTGGCATCGCGCGTCAGATAATCCTCCGTCAATCCCAGCAGCAAAAAGATGTAACTGTTGGCGGTGAATGAGGCGAATTCCCAAAACTGCTTGATGTAAATGCGGCCTGCCGGCGTAAAGCGGGTCGGTCGGTAATACCCCACCACAAGCCCCGCACCCACCACGGCCATCACTCCGGACATTTCCAGATAGAACTGGGCGATAATGAATGCGGCATAGGCGATCACCGTAGTCAGCGCAATTTCAATCAGCGGCTCCCCGCGCGCCAGCGACAGCAACTGCACCATCAGGTAACCGATGAGGGCGCCCACCAGTGTCCCGCCCGCAAAGACCAGCATAAACTGCACCCCGGCCTGCATAACCGTTGAAACACTCATCGCCGCGCCGCCGGCCAGTAACCCCAGCAGAATGTTAAACATCACAATAGCCGTGGCATCGTTAAACAGGCTCTCTCCATCCACCAGCAACGTCAACCGCTTCGGAGCTCCCAGCTCTTTGAAGGTGGCGATCACGGCCACCGGGTCCGTCGTGGAAATCAATCCGCCGAACAGCATGGCCGCCCCCAGCGTAAGAGGCGTCCAGCGCGCCGTCAGCACCCCGGTAATCACCGTGGCAATCAGCAGGCCGGGCGCCGCCAGAATCAGCACCTGCCAGAGATTCTTAATCAGCAGTCGCGTATCCATATTGACCGCCGCATCGAACACCAGTGCGGGCAGCAGAATATAGAGAATGATGTTTGGCGTCAGGTGCATATGCTGCAGGGGTCCCAGGCAGTGATATCGATTCCCCAATACCCCCAGCACCAACCCCAGCAAAACCAGACCCACTGAATAGGGGAACTTCACCCGCTTAAAAAACACGGCGGCCAAACAGCAGAACAACAGCAAAAGTACGAGATAACTGATCAGCGTAACCGGAATATCCTGCATGCAACACCTCCACAATTCGTCACCCAAAAAGCCGCATACTAGCAGACGTCATATTTTATTCAAGCCCGGCCGCCCCTTCTGCAGATTCCATACAATGATCAAAAACGCCTCCAACTCCGATCCTTCAGGGGCCGGAGGTTTCTGGTTCGTTTTTCGCAGGGTGCACCGGCGACAGGATGACATAGGTGGGCAAACCCAGTATGCCGAAGCGGGCTCGAACAGTTTTCGTTTCCGGATGATCGGGATTCTCCGCCGCATAGTAAATCACGTCATATTCTTCCAAAGCCTTCAGCACACCGGGATCGCGCAGGGTGGTTTTTTCCATCGCATGACAGTTCTTGCACCACGAGGCGCCGAAATCCAGCAGCACCGGACGCCCCTGCTCCGCCGCCCGCTTCAAGCCTTCCGCCAACCGCTGATTCATGGACTCCGGCGTTGTTTCGTCGGCACGCGCCGTCCCCTCGCCCTTTGCCGAGCGACCGACCCCTGAAAGCGAGTAGGCCAACCAGCCGTAATAGACCGCCAGAATCAGAATCAGCACCCCGAATCCGTTGCGCACCCAGACCATCCAGCGCCCCGGGCGCGGAAGCAGAGAGAGCCCCGCGCCGGCAAAAGGCCAGGGCAATGCCATCCCCGCCCCCAATACAAAAGGAAGCAGCAGCCCCGCATAATGCCCATCCGCATAGAGCCGCCCGGACCAGATTAATACGGCAATCACCACGGGAGCCACGCAGGCGCCCGCAAGAAGCGCTGATACCATCCCCATCCCCAGCGCCACCAGCAAGCCGCCCCGTCCACCCGATGCTGCCCCAACGCGCTGGAAACGGGTCAGATCAATGGGAATGACATCAAACATAGCCAACGCCAAAATCAGGAAAAGCAGCGCGATGATACCATTGAACCAGCTGTTGGCATTCAATCCGCCGAATGTGGCTCCCGTCAACACCACCAGCACCCCGGTACACCCGTATGCCAGCATAATCCCCAGACCGTAGGCCCCGCCCAACAAAAACCCGCGCCGCCGACTGCCCGACTGCGCGCCCGCACCGATAATCGCCAGATTCACCGGAAGCATCGGCAGCACACAGGGCGTCAGGTTCAGTGCCAGCCCGCCCGCTAAAATCAGCAGCACCGCCAGCCACACATTGCGGTCCGCCTGCGTTTTCACGCCGGGATTCGACGCCCCCGGCTTCCGTTCCAGAAACACCCGAAACTCTTTGGGTGAAATGAACCCGGATCGTGCGTCTTCAATGGCAAACGCCTCCGCCGCACGGATCCATTCGGAATCCGCGGCGGCTTCGGGGGGAGGCGTGATCACGGCGGATTCGGCCTGCACGGGCGGCTCCGCGCGCTCGCCCCCTTCGGGCGGGAAGCGAAATGTTTGTTTCTGCGGAAAGAAACAGGTCTCTGCATTGCATCCCTGATACGACACGGAAATGACCACCGGATCGCCCTCGACCGGCGCGAGTGAATACTCCGCACTGAAGGATTGATCCAGCACCGGCACCATTTCACCGGTGAAGGTATCCGCTTTTTCGTGGGCGGGCAGGGACTGTTTGGGCGTCAGCTCCAACGCGCCGGCCGCCATGACCTGGAACCGGTCGGCATACAGATAAAACCCCTCGGGGATTTGCATCGTTATGGTCAGGAGCGCCTCGTCGGCCGCGGCAGCCAGGCGGGCCTCGACCCGGAAAGAATCGCTCTCGGCGCGCACGGGCAGCGAGGCGAGCAAAAAAACCAAAACCGCGATCCACCATTTATTCGCCGTGCCCATAGACGTTCGCTCCCTTCCTGCCGTTACAGCAATTCCTCAATACGCCGCTGCAATTCCTCCACGGGAACAATGCCCTCGATCGGCTCCCCCGACAACGCGTGGTTGCGGTTCAACAGAAACTTGGTCGGGATCACGCGCTGCGCATTGAAGGGAGGCGGAAGACCGGCAGGCTCCGCCCATCCATTGGCATACGACCATGCCTGCGACTGCACATACGCCCGCGCTTCCTCTTCCGATTGGTCCAGCAGCACGCCGAGTACCACCACACCGCGATCCCGGAATTTTTCCTGCAGGCTATTCAGCGCGGCACATTCCCCGCGGCACGGCTGCGACCAGGTGGCCCAGACGTTCACCAGCACAATTTTATCCTCATACTGATCCAGTGAAACAACGGAAGCCTCCGCATTCGCCTCCCGAATCGACACGGATATCTCTGTGCCGCCGGCGAACGCATCCTTTCGCGCCGCCGGACCCTCTGCCGGTTTTTTCCCGCAACCGATCATTCCCACCACGCAGATCATCAATCCCCATGCCATCGCCCATTGCTTATTCACCGGTCACCGCCTTTTTTTCAATGTTTTCCGAATGCAAGGCGCCCGCCTGATAAAGGACGACTGCGCTTCCTAAAATCAGACAGAACAGCATCATAATTTCCGAATCGCCAAAGCTGGACTCCACCATACCATTAATCAGCAAACCGGTGTAACCGCAGACGAGTCCTGCGCCAAGCCATTTCCAGGGGCCGCCTTCCCGGGAACTCCGTTTTGCGCCCACCCACAGCACAAACCAGCCGGCTCCCATCATGAACACCCAGGCAATCAGTCCGGCCCAGCCCAATTCCAGACGCACCTGCAGCAGATTGTTGTGCAGGTGATTCAGCTTCGGTTGTACGGGATGGCTGGAATACAGCGCAAAATCCCGTTGCTTCACGGCACACCAGCCCATACCCAGCGGATATTCCGAAAACAGAGATGGTGCGGTATCCGTCCACAGCACATAACGATCGCCCGAACGCGTGGAAAAAACATCCTTCAGTCCGACCAGCCGTTCGCGCACCTGGGGAAGTGCAAGCGCGGCCAGTACGGCAACAACTATTCCCGCCAGCAGGATACGCCGGCGGACCAGGCAGGCCATTTGCGCCAGTACGATGACCAGCGCCAGCCACACCCCGCGCTTGAAGTGAAGGATGATGCCCAGCGATGAAAAAAACGACGCCGTCAGCCAGGGCCACGCCCGGCGAATCGACACCCCGCCAAGCAACGCGGAAGCCAGCAAACACAACGCTAAAAGATAGAACTGCGGGTCGCGCATGCTTCCGGCATCAAACAGGTTTCCGCCGCGCAGCGCGAACAGCGGAATGCGAACCGTGTCTATCATTCCGAGCACCGTACAGCCCGCCAGATACGCCGTCATGACATGCCGCAGGATTTTCAAGGTGCAATCCGTACGCTCGCGCAGCACAGCCGCCGGAGTGATAAAAGCAAGCGCCAAAAAAAGCAACCGATGAAACTTCCGCGCACTCAATCCGGGACGGACTCCGAAGAAAAGGGAAACCCCCACCGCCACAAGGGCAAACAGCACTACCGCCCAACGAAGCGGGTTTGCGCGCCACTGAGCCCTTATGGATGCGTGACGAAGTGATAAGAGCCATATGGCAGCTGCCGCAAAAGCAAGAGGCTCCGCCACGGATATAGTCACCGGCAGAATAAACGCCAGGCCGATCAGCAGATACTTAAGCCCTTTGATTTCCCAAAAGATTTCCCCATCGCGCTCATTCATTCCCTGCATCTCCGACGGTCAAACCGTGGATATACTTAACCAGGGCATCCTGATTGTCAACGGAGGATGACGACCTTCTGGTAAGCGGATTCTCCGCCAGAGAACGCATGACCGGATACGCGCCGCCGCACGACGCCATAACATCATCCGACACCGCAACGCGGTAACGCTTTCGCGGATGCAAGACCTCTCCGTCATCCCGGGTGATTTGCCGATCTGAATTCTCATCGGCCGACCATTGCAATCCGTAACACCCCAGCGCCTTGTCCGTACCGCGATGACTCAACGCCTCATCCAAAGCCTGCCGGATTTCCGCGGGGGTCAGTAAAAGCACACCCCACGCGCAGTCTTCCGGATACGCCTCGGCCAGATCGCGGCGGCTGATCGGCCCGGCCGAAAGCGAACGTCCGACCGGCCACGCGAAAATAACGGCGTCCGCCTCCAGGGCTTCCCTTACGGCCCGCGCCATAAACCACCCCGCCTCCGACTCGCCGCTCTCTCCTTCCGTATTGGTCACGGACTGAGTCAGCGCCCCGACGATTTCGTCAGCGCCTGCTTTCCAGTCCTTCCAGGATTCGGGGGGAAACCACTCGGGCGGCTCAGCGAACTCCGTGCCAACCGCAGGAACTAACACCTCCGACTCCACCCGCGTCACCTCGCGCTGAACCGTATCGTAAAGCAGGGCCACCTTGCCAATGCTCCGCCCGTTCAATGGCGCAGCCGCATAATACAGCGCGCCGATTTGCCGTGCGTTTTTTTTCCCCGACGTGAGAAGAATATCGATTTCCGGGAAATTCCGCGCAATTTGCTGAGCTATCCACGGGCCGCCCTTTTCGTGGAAAATTCCGGAGTCCAGCGCCAGCACCACCACGTCCGGTTGGCAGTCGCGCACTGCCGGCATAAGTTGACCCAGAGAAGCCAGCGTATCCTCAAACACGAGATCATCAAGAACCCCGGACGGATAGCAAAGCGGGGTGTTCGGCGCCGCCAAACCGATCAGAACGAAGCGAACTCCATCCACCGTCCGCTCTGTCGGAATATAGTTAATCCCCCGGCCCGAGCGGAACCGCACGTTGGCGGCAAGCATGGGTTTCGCACAGGGCGTCTTTTCCAGCAGCGCTGTGCCCCTCCGCCAATCCCGCCAGCCAGGCAGCCAGGCGTCATACCCAAGCCGGTCCATGAGACCATAGAGGGCGGCATCACTCAAACGGCGCGCATCGGGGGAACCATACGCAAAGTTGCCGCAGTCGATCAGGAGTGTCCGCGGATTATTCTGCCGTTCCCGATCGATGCAATCGCCCAACGCCGCCAGCCCGCCCACGGCATGCACACCCGCCGGCGTCATGCGTCCATTGATATCGCCGGTGTACAAAATGGAATAAGAAACCGTTCGACCCCAGCCCGGAACCGCCAATCCGACAGCCAAAAATAGCAGGCCGATCCGAAGAGCGGTTTTTCGCAGCCCCGAATACACGGGGTTAGGCCGACTGTTCCGCGGGTTCATCCGTCAGGGTATCCGCAAAATGCTTTCGTATCATGGCCGCCGTGATGCGGCACTGCGTCTCGGCGGGTTTGGTGGGCGCCTCGTACATGATGTCCAGCATCACGTTTTCCAGGATGGCTCGCAACCCGCGCGCTCCCGTATGCTTCCGGAAAGCCACACGGGCCAGCTCCGTCAATGCAGCGGGGGCAAAGGAAAGTTTGACGCCCTCCATTTCCATGAGCTTGGTATATTGCCGGATCATGGCGTTCTTCGGCTCCGTCAAAATGCGCACCAAATCACGCTCGCTCAGCTCCTCCAATACGGATACGACCGGCAAGCGACCGATGAATTCCGGAATCATTCCGAAATGAATCAGATCTTCGGGCTCCACATTTGAGAGCTTCTGGGCTTTCACCACCTGTTCATGTTTGTAATGAAACCCCAGATTGGCCTTACCCGTGCGGCGCCGAACAAACTGATCCAACCCGACGAAAGCGCCTCCGCAAATGAAGAGAATGTTTTCCGTATTGATTTTTGTGTATTCCTGCTGGGGGTGCTTCCGTCCGCCTTTGGGAGGTATGTTGGCAATCGTGCCTTCGAGTATCTTCAGCAGTGCCTGTTGCACGCCTTCTCCGGAAACATCGCGCGTAATTGAAACATTTTCCGTTTTGCGCCCGATCTTGTCGATTTCATCGATATAGACAATCCCCAGCTCCGCGCGCGACACATCGCCATCTGCGGACTGAATCAGGTGCAGCAGAATGTTCTCCACATCTTCACCGACATAACCCGCCTCGGTCAGCGTGGTGGCATCGGCAATGGAAAATGGAACATCAAGCATCTTCGCCAGTGATTTGGCCAGCAGCGTTTTTCCACAGCCCGTCGGCCCGATCAGCAGAATATTGCTTTTTTCAATTTCCACATCTTCTCCGGCCGCGTGCCCGGCCAACCGGTGCTTGACGCGTTTGTAGTGGTTGTGTACCGCTACGGAAAGCACTTTTTTGGCATGAGCCTGACCCACCACATATTGGTCCAGCAGGGCGTGGATTTCATGCGGCTTGGGCACTTTTAACTTGGCGTGAAGCGGCTCGGAGGCGTCGTCTTTCTTCGCAACTAATAGCGAACCGCAAAGTTCCACACACTGATTGCAGATGAATACATTCGGACCAGCGATCAGCCGTTCCACTTCATTCTGCGGCTTCCCGCAGAACGAGCAGCGGCTGTTGTCATTTTTCTGAGCCATGAAGACCTACTTGTCCTTTTCCGTTTTTTTTGCGGCGGTTGGAGCGGTATCCACCACTTCGTCCACCAGGCCATAGACGCGGGCCTCTTCGGCCGACATGAAGTAATCGCGATCCGTATCCCGTTCCACTTCGGCCATTGTTTTTCCGGTGTGGTGACACAGGATTTCGTTCAGCATATCCCTCATGCGAAGGATTTCCTTGGCCTGAATGCTGATGTCGGTGGCCTGCCCCTGAGCTCCGCCCAGCGGCTGATGAATCAGAATGCGGGCGTGCGGAAGCGCATAGCGTTTACCCTTGGCGCCTGCCGTCAGCAAAAGGGCGCCCATGCTGGCGGCCTGCCCGACGCAATAGGTACACACGTCGCATTTCAGAAACTGCATGGTATCGTAAATCGCCATGCCGGCGGTCACCGAGCCTCCCGGGGAATTGATGTAGAGGCTGATGTCCTTCTCAGGATCTTCCCCCTGAAGGAACAGCATCTGCGCGACAATCAGATTGCTGATATCATCGTTTACAGGCGTTCCAAGAAAGATAATCCGATCTTTCAGCAGGCGGGAATAAATGTCATAAGCCCGCTCGCCGCGTCCTGTTTGCTCCACCACCATTGGTACCAACATGCCACCACCTGCTCTTTCCCGTTCGTTGTGCCGCAACCCGGCGTTATGCTTCGATTTTCGCTTCCTTCAACAGAAAATCAATAGTCTTGCGCTGCCGCAGTTTTGCCTGAATGCCATCCAGCCCATCCTGTTCCGAAAGGCGCTTGGTCACCTGTTCCACCGTCATGTTGGCCGATTGCGCCATTTGGCGTACATAGGCATCCACTTCGTTGCGCGAAACAGTAATTTTTTCCTGATCGGCGATGGCTTCCGTTATGTAATGCAGGCGGGTGCGTTCTTCGGCCGTCTTCGCGGCCGACTTGAAAATTTCATCCTTGTGTTCGGTGATATCTTCATCTTTCACACCGCGCATTGTGTTGTCGCGAACCATTTCATAAACCAGCGACCGCGTCTCTTCCTGAACATTCGACTCCGGCAGTTCAAAGGTGTAATGCCCGAGCAGGTGTTGCACAATCTCAATTCGCCGACGCTCTGTTTCATCGCGCTCTGCATAGGCTTCCAATTCCTTGCGCACAGCGGCGCGAAGCTGCTCTTCGGATTCCACGGCAAGCTTCTTCAGCAGCTCGGCATCCAGCGGAGGCGTCTTGCGGACACGCAGACTTTTCACTGTAACCTGATAAACCGCTTCCTTACCGGCGACTTCATTAATCACGAAATCCGCAGGGAATTTCACGGTGATTTCACGCATCTCGCCGATTGCCGCACCCACCAACCCGGTCCCCACACCCGGCAGGAATTCATCTTCGTCGCAGGAAACCCAACCGGCCTCGCTGCGTGCGATCCGCTGGGCGTGCTCCGGCACCATGGTGCTCAGAGGGGTCCCTTCGCAGGTTCCCTCATAGGAAACCTCGGCGACGTCGTGCTCTTCCACGGCGCGTCCCGACACGTCCTCGAATGTTGCAAAACGCTCAAGCAGGCGTTTCACGGATTCGTTCACATCGTCATCCGTCACGGACTTCGTCTCGGACTTGATGGTAATTCCCTTGTATTCCGACAGATCAAATTCAGGTTTGGTATCCACCAGCACCGTGTAGGAGAAAGGATTACCAAGCGTCAGCTCGTCCTCGGTCACATTCAGCACCGTGGCCACGCCGATTTTCTCCTGTTCCACCGCTTTGTGATAGTATTCCGGAATCAGACGTTCCCGGAGTTCCTTGAGTACCTCTTTGGCAAACCGCTTTTCAATCAGCGACTGCGGCGCCTTACCGGGCCGAAAGCCCGGAATCTTGGCATACTTTTTATATTCGGTAAGAATCTTCGTATAGCCCTGCTGCACATCATCCGCCGGCACGCTGATCTGCAACGATTTGCGGCACGGCCCTTCCACCTTACTGGTCACTTGCATTGTTATCACGTTCCTCTCTAAGATCCGTCGTAAAACAGGCGGCATACCTTATGCAAGCCGCCGCGGCTCGTCAAGCGGTCAGCTGGACGATTTATTTCATTGCTGCCCCTGAAGCGTCATCAAAAATTCCGCATTGCTGCCGGTTTTCTTGAGGCGGTTAATCAACAACTCCATCGACTCCACGGCAGGCACATCCTTCAGGGCCCGGCGGAGTGTCCATATCCGGCTCAATTCATCGGGATGCAACAGCAGCTCTTCTTTTCGCGTACCGGATTTTTCGACGTTCATCGCCGGGAATATGCGCTTGTCCACCAGATTGCGATCCAGACACAACTCCATGTTGCCGGTACCCTTGAATTCCTCGAAAATCACCTCATCCATACGGCTTCCGGTGTCTACCAGCGCCGTGGCGATAATTGTGAGGCTTCCGCCTTCTTCTATGTTTCGGGCCGCGCCGAAAAAGCGCTTGGGCTTGTGCAGCGCGTTGGCATCCACACCGCCGGATAGAATTTTTCCGCTGTGCGGCTGCAACGTATTATAGGCGCGGGCCAGACGTGTGATGCTATCGAGAAGAATCACCACATCCTTGCCGCACTCCACCATGCGCTTGGCCATTTCGAGTACGATTTCCGCCACCTGAGTATGCCGTTCCGGCGGCTCATCAAAGGTGGAGCTAAGCACTTCCGCTTTCGTGGTTCGCTGCATATCCGTTACTTCTTCAGGGCGCTCATCAATCAGCAGAATGATCAATTTCACTTCCGGATTGTTCGTGGAAATGCTGTTGGCGATTTTCTGCAGCAGCACCGTTTTCCCGGTTCGCGGCGGCGCCACAATTAATCCGCGCTGTCCTTTTCCAATTGGATCAAGCAGATCCATCACCCGCATGGAAATTTCCTGTTGATTGATCTCCAGACGCAACCGCTCATTCGGGAAAAGCGGCGTTAGGTCGCCAAACGGAATTTTCTTCTTGGTGCGGTCGGGCGGCTCGCCATTGATCATATCGACCTTGAGCATGGCAAAGAAACGTTCTTTATCCTTCGGCGCACGGATTTCCCCGTCAATCTGATCCCCGGAACGAATTCCGAAGCGGCGAACCTGTGACGGCGAGACGTAAATATCCTCTGCGCACGGGAGGTAGTTGTAACGCGGCGAGCGCAGGAAGCCGAAGCCATCAGGCAGCACTTCGAGAATACCGCGGCCCATGATATTTCCCCGGCGGCGTCCATGCACCTTCAGAATTTCAAAAATCAGTTCATGTTTCCGCAGGGCGCCCAGATCATGCAACCCGTATTCCTCAGCCATTTTGAGCAGTTGAGGAACCGTCTGCTCCTGTAGTTCGGCAAGGTCCACCTTCACGCCAACCAGTGATTTTTCATCCGGAATGTTTTCATTGTTGCGCGGGGTGGCGTTCCGATCATCCGGATAGCCGTTACGATCATCCATTCGATTGTTGCGGTCATCCGGGCGGTTGCGGTCATCCATCCGGTTGCGATCATCCGGGCGGTTGTTGCGATTGTCCCGGCGATTGTTGTGATGATGATGGCGGTCGCGCTGACGGTTGTTGTTATTGTTATTGAAGCCGTGTTGCGGCCGAAACGGTCCATGCGGTTCGGCACCGGATTCAGCGGGTTCCGCTGGCGGAACCATTGAGGCCGTAGGTGCGGCAGGCGGAGGAAGTTCATTGCCGGGTTGAACTGATTCCGTAGAAACAGGCGGGCGGACCATTTCCTCCGCAGGAGCCGAATACAAAACCGCAGGAGCGGATTCAATCGAATTCCCGGGCTCGACCGGCGTGGATTCTTCCGGCACAACCGGGGCTTCTTTCCGCACCGCGGGTCGACGCCCTACCCGGCGGACAGGTTTCGGCGCATCCGTGCCATTCTCATTTTTTTCTTCTTTGTTTGCGTCGAGATACTCAGGCATGGTCATCCGTCTCCTTCCGTATTGTCGCCAATACGAGTTCTGTTTTCTGCTCCAAATCCCGGAGCGTTCCATCATTTATAATCACATAATCCGAACCGGCCTCTTTCCGGCTCAGCTCCATCTGCGCCCGGATTCGTGCCAAAATATCTTCCGGCGAATAACCCCGCCGCAACAACCGTTCATGAACGATTGATTCCGGCGCCGAGACACAGATAATGGCGTCCCAGCCGGCCGTATCGCCCGTCTCAAACAGCAGCGGGATAATCACAGCCACCCATCCCATTCCCTCACGCGGCTTTTCCAGCCACGCCGTCACTTGCCGCCGAATCTCCGGGTGCATCACCGACTCAAGAAACTCTCGGGCACCGCAGTCATTGAACACCTGTTTAGCCATAGCCTCCCGATTCAGCGTGCCGTCGTCCCGCAATATCTCCGTGCCAAACCGGCTGACCAGCTTTTGCAGCGCCGGGGCTCCCGGCTCGACCAGATCCCGGGCCAACTGATCGGTATCGCACACGTCAACTCCGCATTGCTGCAAAATACGCGCCACTTCGCTTTTCCCGCATCCGATGCCGCCGGTCACAGCCACCCGCACCTGTTTTAGGTTGCGCTTTGAACGTTCATTCATGCGTTTAAAAATTCACCTTTTGTTCCCGAAGAGAAGCGGTGTGCAGCAGCACCTGCTGAGCTTTTTCGTTATAGAGAAATATTTTCAGTGCCTCTGTCGCGTATGATTCCGCATCCTCCAGCCGACCCGAGCAAAGCGCTTCATACGCCTGATCTGCCTGCGCCTCCGACAGGGCCTCCTCCTCCGAAGTCACCATGTCGAAAACGCTGTATTTCCGATTCCCCCACACATACCGAAACCAGCGCGCCCGGTCCGGCGCATATTCAAATACTCTGGCCGCCGCGTCGTCCGGAGGAATCAGGGCATTCACAAAATACCGCATCTGACGCTCTGGACTGCGCGACGAAAACTCTCCTTTGGAATAGATGAAGTAGTCAACGTCAAAACGATCCGCCCAATCTCTAAAGGCCTTTTCGTTATGTTTGAATAAATATTCCCCATACTGGGCTACACGCGACCGTGCCTGTTCCGTCTCAAATTTCGGGTGTAAAACAATTGGGCAATCCGCATAGGCCAGTACAAACGCGCTTACGCCGAAATTAGCCAGCACCGCGCGTCCCTCTGCCTTCTCGGAAATCCAATCCACCAACTCGCAAAGATCCTTGTATTCCACATCCGAACGACTCCAGGCATCTGCATGCTTGATCAGATGAACCGCCTCCACCGCCCCCCCCATGCACAGCAGAATGCCGACCACCCAACGGTATGCTCCCTTCTGCCCCATCGCGCTGCCCAGCCAGCACCCGATCAGACCCGCTGAAAAAAGTGCCGTGAAGACATGAAACCGCACAAACAGCACATAAGCTAAAAGGGAAATGCCAAACCAGAAAGCCATTCGGAATGTTTCAGACTTTCGGCACGGCCCCGGTCGTAGAAATAAACCGGAAACCGCTAAAAAAGACAGCAGCAAAGTGGCAGGAAATAACGCGAATGTCAATCGCCAAGTCGCAGAATTCAATGCCGGGGTCCACAGAATTCGCTGATTGAATGTCAGCAAGGCCGGGTCGGCCGGCTTTTGATTCAGAAAGCGGATTTTTGCCCAGAGCAGCTCTGCAAAATGCCGGTATGATTCACCGTTTCTTACAAACAGCCACTCCATCAGCAACACGCCGGCGATAAGAACACCGCACAGCCACCGTCCATGAAAGCGACGCGCGCCGGCATAGTACGCCAGACCGGCCAGCGCGATAGCGATTCCCATTAGCACCAATGGAGAACGCGCATGAGCATGCGCAACCATGTATGGAACCAGATAAAACGAAGCAAGGAGAACCGCGGCATGCAGCAGCCATCGCAAAAAATCGTCTCGCGAGGCATACAGGTTCCCGGTAATCGCGCGCAGCAGATATCCGAACATCCAGAGGTAAAGATAAAACTGAATCATGTCCCATGTGGCTGCGGCGGCCGCCAGCAACAGGGCGGACGCGGCGGCACTCATCCAGCGTCTCCAGCCCACCGCCCGGTCCGCATACAAAGAACAGGCCAGATGAGCCAGCAACAAGGGCAGCGCGAAGTTCTCGTGAGATAATTCCTGCCCGGTTGAGCGAACCACTGCCGCCGCAGAAACTGCATAGAAAAACCCGGCCGCCAACCCGCCTGACCATGATCCGCTCATCCCCCTCACCCAATAGATCATGGCGAAAATTCCGAGACAAAACCATCCCAGAGCCACCCACCGAACCCGATACGTCAGTGACCACCGCGCGGGAAGCAGATGCGCGCACGCAGCATATACATATTCAGCGCCCAGGGTATACATCTCGCGGCGATTAATCCCCGCTGGAGCCTCAATATACGAGTCGAAAGCCGGAAGTGTTCCTGTTTCATAAAGCACCCTGACCAGCCTATACTCCAGGGCACTTTCGAGGGTAAACGGAATTTCATTCGTTCCGCACCCACGCTGCTGCACCTCAAAAACGCAGCGTCTCGCGGCAATACCCGTAAAAAATACAAACAGCATAAACAGGAAGATAAGTAGGGAACGTTTCAAGCATTCTCCTGATAGACGGCGCAAGACCACTTACATGGAAAACAAATCAGGCTGGACGATTTCTTTAAGTAGACTGTTCAATTCATACTTCCGGTAGAATGCGGGCAGTGCTTTCCCCGGAAAGCGCCTGACAGCTGCGGCATTCCAATCAAGCGAACAGTTCACCCCGCAATCAAGCATGACCATGCTGCGATTCCTCTCCAGCAATGTCTTGTATCCAGCCAGCACCTCGCGAAACCGTATGGGCTTCAAATCCTGCACATGATCCAGAATGCCCTCCAGATTTCCATAGGACTGAAGCCAGGCCGCCGCCGTCACCCCGCCCACGCCCGGAATGCCGGAGATATTATCCGCCGCATCGCCCGTCAGAGCCAGCCAATCCACGATCTGGTCCGGCCGGACTCCCGTCTTCTGCACGACCTCTCCAGGCGTCATTTTTTCTGCTTCTTTACCGGTGGAAATAATCGAAATGGTCTCGTTGACAATCTGAAATTCATCTTTATCGCTTGTGGCGATCAGTACTTCAGCCCCCTCATCAGCCGCCCGGCAGGCCAGCGTCGCCAACACGTCATCGGCCTCTTGTCCATCCACAGTCAGAACCGCTGTTTCCGAGGCTTCCAGGTATTCGCGAATCAACGGAAGCTGCCGGCGCATTTCATCCGGCATGGGTTTACGCTGCGCTTTGTATTCCGGCACCAATTTTCGGCGCCGTTCGGGAATACCTCCATCAAAAACCACCTGCAAGTGAGTCGGCTGCCATCTGGAACGAAGCTGATCCACAGCCCGAATGAAGCCGAACAGGGCGTTGGTGGGCGTACCCTCTGCCGTTGAGAGCTGCTGCTTGACACCGTAGTACGAACGGTATGCCAGCGCCATCGCATCCACCAACACATATCGCTTTTGCGACATACTATATCTGCTCAGTGGGCTCTTCTGCCGTTACGGCCCCGGGCATTCCACCCACATTGCCGTCACGCTTGTGGATGGGTTTCCCTGCCGGATCCACAAGCCGGGCTGTTACGAATATCAGCAGATTTTTTTTCTGACTGTACTCGCCCTCGCTCCGGAACAGGCGGCCCAGCAGCGGGATATCTCCCAACAGCGGAATTTTGTCATTCATGGTGGTCAATTCTTCACGAATCATTCCACCCATGACTACCGTTTGTCCGTCCCAAATCACAATACTGGTGGTCACATTTCTGCTGCTGAAAATCGGTTGCGGCATGTGGTAGGTAATGTCCCCCATCGCGGAGCCGTACTCAATCCACCCGATCAATTCCGACACTTCCGGAACCATGGCCAAATCAATCGTATAGCCATCCGGCCCAACCGTCGGCGTTACATTCAAAATGACGCCGACTTCGCGCGTTTCAAAACTACCGGGCGTAACCACAACCACCGTCTTATCTGATGATTCCCCGGCACCGGTTCCCACGCTTTGCGACTGCGCATCAAATTCTGTCGGATAGATGATCTCACGAACCACCTGAATGGTTGCATTATATCCGCTGCGGGCAGTAACACGCGGCGCCGACAGCAAATCGGTTCCACCGCTTTGATCCAGCGCATGCAGAACCACGGTCATTTCCGGATTGGTTAGAATACTTGAAACGGAAAGAATATTGCCCAGAGCCGACCCTGTCGAGGTCACCGCCGACTGCGGGGAAATCGACCCGGTTTCACCCGAATAACCGAAGAATCTTAACCCCTCAGTAAATCCATTTCCGTTTTCATTAACCTGAACACGTTCCGCGCTTGAAACAGAACCAGACCCGGCTTTTTTCGTAGCAATTTCCCAATTATCATTCAGAATCCACTCCAATCCCAATTCACGCAGATTGTCTTCTGAAATTTCAATAAATCGTGCTTCGATTTCCACCTGGTTGGGAATGACGTTCAGTTGTGCCAGAATACGCTCAAAAATTTCAAGGTTTTCGGGGGTGTTCGCGACAATAAGCTGGCTGATCCCCGGATTATACGTAATGGATGTTCCCTGCGGGAAGGGGACGCCTGCCTTTTCGAAAAAGTCCTTCACATCGGATCGTTCCATTGTTGTTTTACCACCCATTTCGATAAAATCACTGTCCCGATCTTCGGTGGAAACTTCGCGCTGAACGATGACGTCCAAAATCGTGGGCTGCACAGGATACATACGGGTCACTACCTGGCCTGTCACATAGCCCTGCGGGGAAATAATCACAATATTCCCATCAATGCGATAGCGCATGCCTGCGATCTCGGTAATGGTTTTAATCGCGTCCAGCAGAGATATCCGCCGCAGATTCAGGGTCAGCGCAATGCCGGAACTCGGCGCCGGGCGGCCGGCAGGCTGAGCGGCTGCCGATTCATTGAACACCTCATCGACATCAAAATCATCGAATCCAAAATCATCCTGTTGCGCGGGCTGAGCAGCAGCAGGCGCTGCGGCGCGCGATTCCCCGCTCCCTTTCAGATGCAGCACAATGTTCACGCCCTGCTGATTGGGATCCGCGGCCTGGCTGGCTTCCGCCAGAAAATCCACCACGTCCTGAATGTTGGCGTCACGAAATTCAATTTTTGGAATGATGATGGAGGCCATCCGTTCGCGCAGGCGCTCGGCATCCGTTAATTTTTCAATGGCGGCACCTTTCTCGATTTTCTCAGGCAGCACCACTTCTTCCATAATCGGGGGGGTCCATGTCTCGCGCACGGCTGCAATAGCTTTTGCCTTTGTAGCTTCAAAGTTCACATCGCTGATGCTCTTCCGTTTCTCGGCAATCTTTCTCAGGTAGCGCATGGCAGTCGTATTGTACTGGTCAACAACCAGCGCTCTACTGAATAGCGCCTCGGCTCGATTGTAATCGCCTACGCCGTAATAATCCCTTCCTTCGCGGAGCAAATCTTTAATGTCTTTCTCTTTTGCAACATACTCCGGGGTTTCTTTAGCAGGAACCGGAAGGGATTGCTGGTAGGCGGCTCTTTCCTGAGCTTTCGATATTTTATTTTTCAGCGACTGAGCGGCCCTGTTTTCAGGCATATAGTTCAATGCCGAATTGATATGTTTCTCCGCTTTTTTCAAATCCGGCTTGTCTTCTTTGTAGTACGCGAGCGCCAAGCGATAATCCGCTTCGGCATGCCCCCATGTCGCACGCTTGCGGTCCTCCACGGTTGCGGGACGTTCCGGTATTTTTTCCAACGCCATCTCGAAATTTTTAATGGCCTCCTCATACTGGGCGCGGTCATATGCGGAAAACGCTTCCTGCAAATTTTTACGGCCTTCAATTTCAAGAGCCTGCCGCCGAACTTCTTCCGTCTGCGAATAGGCTTTAACATCCGGTGCGGCCTTATCCGCCGTCACGTTTTTGGTTTCCGGAGCGTTGACAGCTACATCGTCTGCACGCGTCGACTCTTTCTGGGCGGACTCCGAGGTTTCGACGGGGACCTCCAGATCCGTTTCGGCAAGCAACGCGTCCGTGTCATCTGATACGAGGGATTCTTCTTCGATTACAACCACTTCTTCCGTCACACCTTCCGCCGTGCCGGTCTCAATATCTTCTGCAGGAACCGTCCCGACCTCACTCGCCGCGTCTGCACCCAAATCGACCATCGGGATGTCCGGCTGGATTACAGGCTCCTGCTCCTGAACGGGAGCTGTCGCCGGCTGGTCACCCAGCAAATCCGCCATATCCGCATCGGCCCCGGCCAACAAGTCATCGACACTGGCCTCCGCAACCGGCTCGGGAGTTGGTGCTGGCGCGGAGTCCTCTGCTATAGTAGTAGCAGGCCCCTGCCCCTCCAGCAGATCCGCACCGGCTGTTTCACCCTCCAAGAGCAGCAATTCCACATCCAAAACATCCTGTTCATTCAGCGCTCCCGCATCGGGCGCCTGCTCTGAAGCGGGCTGCTGAGGTTGCGATATATCGGCTAGCAGTTCATCGGTGACGGCGGGTTGTGCCTGCTGTTCCGCGCCCATCGTTTCCAGCTCCGTTTCTGTCGCGACGGCAGAAGGCGCAGACTCCGTGGCGGCCAGATCGTCCATGAACAAATCAGCTTCTTTTTCCGGGCTCGGTTCCTCAACAGGTGCAGGTGCGGCGGAAGCGGTCGGCTCTGCTTCATCAGAGAGATCGCTCAGCAATGACTCCAAGTCCATATCATCCTGCGCATACATGCCCACAGGCATCACAACGAGCGCAAAGAGAAGGACGATGAACAGTGTCCTAACGATCTTCATGAGGATAAGCCTCCCAATTCATTGTTCATTTGTAGTTTCCACCGAACCGATCATGGCAAAAAACGCCGCACAATAAAAAAACGCACGCTAAGGCGTCTCCTGCCTCGCGCGCTTGATTGCACTAATCTCTTCATCAGAGATACGCTGAACACGGATGACTTTGTCACCCAAACGCACATCTTCTAATAGTACTCCCTCGCCATCAATGTCAATGACTTTATATGTGTAGCCCTTGAGTTCAAACGTATCACCGATACGATATTTCAAGGGCTTGTTGTCGATTAAAAAGAGCATCCACGCCTCTTTATCTTCGCGCGTGATCGGCATGTTTTTAACCAGATTGAATTTGTTCCCATTGCACTCCAGGGTCAACACAGATTCATCAAGCGACCGACCTTGCACGTCCCTAAATACTTCGCGGTACTCCACGACTTTGTAGTCTTCTTTCGCACCGGCCTGCGTGGTGACGGAAATAACCTCATCCATTCGCGCAAAACGGGAGGATCCGGCCAGGTTTAACTGGTAGCGCGCCCCATCAGGCAACGCCTGTACGCCCTTGAATTGAATTTTGAATGGGGTGGCTTTGATTTTGACCAGACGCAACTTGATGTAGGGCGGCGGATACGACTGGACGTCACGGGGATCCGAAAGCCACTGACACGCAGAAACATCGAACTCCTCCAGCGTGGTGAACCCATCGCGGTCATGATCTTCTTTTACGTCAGTCGGATCAAACGGATCAAAATTGTACTGTTTTTCCAAATCATCCGGGACAAAATCACCGTCGCTGTCCAGCATTTGTTTTCCATCCTCGGGCTGAGCCACCGTGCAGAACGGGCACGCTTTGGCATCATACGAAATGGGCATTTGGCATGTTTCGGAAGCGCACCGAACCCGAAGTTCACTGATGAGCATTCGGTTGAGGCGGGGCTCAACCCGAAACGGCTTCAGCCGGATGGCCTGCCGCTTGTCCAATTCTTCCGTATCCAGCGCGGTTACATTGTTGGGGGAACCGTGGGTATCAACATCGGTTTCCAGTTTCATGGCGACGAAATCCAGTTTCAGCCGAACCGCCAGATAGATGGAAGAGCCCGCGAGCAGCAGCAACACCGCCGCTACGGCAATACGGTCGTAGTACTTGGCCGCCCACTCAAATTTGCGTTCTCCGTCACTCACGTCGATTCTGCCTCCAGCCCTTCATTTCGGAACCGATACACATCGCACTTCAGAATCACGTTGATTTCTTCGCGTCCGGCCACCACCCGTTCTTCTTTTGCCGGCGGCGCGTATACTTTATCATCCCGGATCTGCTGTATTTTGGCCTGTTGAGCCGGTGTCAGCTTCTGCCCTGCTCCAGCCCGAATTTTGTTTTCCTGATACTGGGCATAGGAAATACGTTCCACGCGCGGAATAGGACTTTGAAATTCGATGGATGTTACAACAACAAAAAGCGGGCTTCGTACCATTTCATTCAGTAAATCCCATACGGCATTCTCGCGACAGGTGAATTTCAGGGTGATTTTTTCCAGTGAATACAATCCATTTTCCTGCCGGATTCCGCTCGCCGCAGCATCCGCACTCACCGCCGGAGCCGACCGGTCCCGACGGCGGCGGCCACGTGAATCTTCTTCGCTTTCTGCCGCCACGGGCCCCTTGTCAAATTCCTCACGCACAATATCCGTGAGCGCGGATATCTTTGATGAAAAAAGAAGACGGCAAAGGGCGTCCACGGTTTTGAGCTGGACTACCAGTCGCGGTATATTCACCGGTTCAGGAAGTTCTCCAGCGATGTAGCGCTGAAAGCCGAACGCAAACCCATCCGGGAACGTGCACTTGCTTTGTGCCGCAGCATCCCACAAGCCGCGCAGAGTTTTTTCGGCCAGCGGAGGGAAGTCAGCTCTTTCCATCTGCTCCGGCTCAATCTGCCCCTGCTGCAATGCATCACGAAGCCGATTGGCGTACTGTTGCAAATCCTCGTAATTTTTACGGGCCAGCTCCACATTAGAGGCGGACGGATAGGGATTTCGCCGAATTAACGCATTGAATCGATTGAGTTGCTGATTCAGCGATTTCTCCACCTGGGCGTATTTTCCGTAAAACCCAACCAGAAGAAATACCGAGCCGCCCAGGAGAAGCAATCCCAGGATACCGGCAATGATGATTCCTATATGTTTTTTCACATTCATTGTGCCAATGGATTCTCCAGCACCGCTTCCAACTCAAACTCCCGCAAAAAAGCTCCCGCCAGAGGAGATGGCTGACGCCGGATTTCGGTTAAGTCGCCAAAGCCGGGCGATGCCCGGAGGCGATCCCGGAAATCCCGGATGGGCTGAGCATCCGTCACTTTATCCATGTAGCCCACGCCGATCAAATCCAATTTAGTTAAGTACATTCCACCCGAACGATCACCCCGATCATTCTCCAGCGATTCATAAACCGGGACAACAGCCGTCAACCACATACCGTCAGGAAGGCTGGATTGTATGTCGCTCATGATGTGCGACCAGGCGGCGCGCTGATCCACAAGGTTCAACACCTGATCCAAACGCCCCCTCAGGTCCGCCTCACGGCGTTCCACTTGAACCAACTGCGATTCGACCGCCGATAGTTGCATGACCTGCTGGTCAATTCCGGCCAAACGCCCGGAGGCAAAGCCGGCCATCCGGTAATAAAACGCTCCCCAAACCAGCAGGGCCAGAACGACCCCCGCCGCCGCCATGAAAAACATGGGCATCTTTTGCTGGAACGCCTTTTGTTTTTTTACTTTTTCGGGAAGCAGATTGATTTCAATCGGGCAGGATAGAACGCTTCGAAGGGCCAATCCGACATTGGAGCCCAGGGTGTGAACATGGTTGGCGATTTCATCCTCACTGATTTGTGAAGCGACAACCACATTGCGCAGCGGATTCAAATAATCCACGTCCACCTTGAGCTTTTCCTTCAGAAACACCTCGGAATGCGGAATGATGGAAGAACCGCCTGCCAGCAAAATCAGGTCCGGACGGCTCCCTCCCTGCTGACTGCGGTAAAAATTGATCGACCGGTTTATCTCCGCGTGCATGCGGGTCATCACCAGGCGAACACTTTTTGACACCTTGTCGGCCACCTCGCTGGAAGGCGCTTCGTAAGCGCCGCCGAAAGCCACAAAGGCGTGAGCCTGCTTCATTTCCTCGGCTTCCGCAAATTCCATATTGAATTCACGCATAATCTGCTGCGTGATGGTGTTGCCGGCCACTGGAATACTGCGATTGAAAAAATAGCCGGATTCAATAAAAATCAGGTCCGTTGAGCGAGCGCCGATATCCACAATCAGGGTGCATCCGGGAAGATCGTCATAATTGTAACGAACGGCGTTATAGAGAGCCATCGGCGCCACATCCACCAATTCCGTATGCAATCCGCCGGACTCCACGCAGTCGGTAATGTCTTCCACAAATTCCGTTTTCACCGCGGCCAGCATTACATCCAACTCGCCTCCCGACCCCAGCAACTGATAGTCCCAAACCACTTCATCCATCGGGAAGGGCACGTTCTGCTGTGCTTCGTACAAGACAATTTGATGCAGTTTGTCCGCCTCCACCGGGGGCAGTTTGACAAACCGTGAAAACACCGATTGCCCGGAAACGGAAATGTGAACCGGCCCCGGCTTAATACCTTTTTCCTGCATCATTTCGCGGAGCGTGGTCACCACATAGGCCGGACGGTCCGCTTCCGACTGCAAGTCAATGCCCAGCGACCCTACGGCAAAATTGACCAGTTCGATACCGCCCGATTTCAATGCGCGGAACTCAGCAAGCTTTAAGTCACTTGCGCCGATATCCAGCGTTAAAATTCGATCTGACATGCCCATATATTACTTGTTTTCCGGAACCACCTTGATGGCCTCAAAATCGGTGAAATTCAGCATGGCGAAGGGGGTCTGCATCCGATCTAAAACCAAGCCAGGCTCTCCGGCCAGTTGTTTCCACCACGGCTTCTCTTCGGAGGCAAACTCCATCGGACGTCCTTTATAACTTGCGGACAGCACCGCTGCACAGCGCTTGGGCTCGCCATAACGCTCCAGCGTCGTGGGGTGCAGATACATCACGCTGCGGTGAGCCCCCTTCTTGACGTTTACATAACTCACCGTGCCGGTTAGCAGTTTGTATTTGACGGACGGATCCTCTTTGGGCTCAAGCAGCACATAGAACGTCACCGTCACTTCGTCCATCCACTCCGGAGCCGTTTTATACAGCAGGGAAAGCTCCACCCAGTTTTGTTCCCGCGTGGCTGTGGAAACGGAGGGTATGTTCTTTTTCACTTCATATTTCGGGGTTTCAACCTTCGCCAATTTGACGTCCTGCATCCGAACCAGTTCGTCCGCTGTTCCCTGAACCTGGGCTGTCGCCCACATACCGGAAATCATCAGCCCCGCCAAACCGACACTCAAAAAACTCAGTTGTTTTCTACTCATTGCTGCACCTCTGAACACGTTCACGAGAAACTCTGAAAAAAAACAACGCACAGTGAAAATTGCCCGGCATTATAGGGAGCATCATTTGCAACGTCAACCCTATCAAATAAATATGTTGGTTGTTTTTTCTCCGCTTTGCGGAACCATTTCCACGGGGCATTCCGCCAGCGAACCAAGAAAAAGACGTCCGTACCATTTACTTCGAATGCGGGGATCAAGCACCACAATAAAGCCCCGATCCTGAGCCGTCCGAATGAGGCGTCCAACACCCTGACGAAATTTTAAAACCGCCTCCGGCAGGCTGTATTCTTTAAATGGATCGCCCCCCTCTTTTTTGATGCGTTCAATGCGGGCCTGCACCAGAGGCTGATCGGGCACGGAAAATGGAAGGCGAACAATCATGACCATACTAAGCGCCTCTCCGCGGACATCCACTCCCATCCAAAAACTGTCCAGCCCCAGTAGTACATGCCGCCCGGGAGCGCGAAAACGTTCCAGCATCCGGCTCCGCTGCATCTGTTCCCCCTGCACAAGCAAGTGAATATCCAACTGCTCAAGCGGATTTCGAACCTGCTCCGCAACCTGCCTTAACATGGATGCACTGGTAAATAATACAAACGTTTTTCCCCCCATCATGGATGTATAACGGATCACCTGTTCCGAAACAGCGCGCACGAATTCATTGACGGACGCCGGATCCGGCATGCCTTCCGGAATGAGGATGCGCATTTGAGAGGCATAGTCGTACGGAGAGCCCACCTGCGCCTCATCGCAGTCCTCGACCCCCACGCGCCGCCGGAAATAGGCCAGGGAGTGGTTCACGGCCAACGTCGCACTGGTCATCACGACGCTCGGAGTCTGATCAAACAGATGCTCATGCAGCAACGGCGCTACCGCTATTGGTGCGGAGTTCAAAACAATCTGCCGTCGGCGCCCTTCGCTTTCCACCCAATACACATGCCCTTCTTCGCGCCGGCTGAGAAAACTTTCCAACTCCTCCTTCATGGCCAATCCACGCTGGCGAATGCTGGAGAGTTCCTGCTTCAGATCAGCATCTTCCATATTGGCGGCGAGATCCCGAAGCATTCCACACACGATGGTCAGCCGCGAGGGAACTTCCGTCGTGATCACCAACGGCGCAGTCAGCACCTGCTGTCGATGTGTTTCATCGAAGTTCACCTGCCGGCCAATCTGCGCGAACAAATCGTCCACGGCATCGCGCAGCAGCCCCGTTTCATGAGCGGCATCTCCGGCCTTCATGGCCGCCAGTATTCCTTTGTTTTTTTCCGGGACATAGAGGCGACGAAGCCAGTATTCGAAAGCGTAGTGCGAGAGCCGTATTCCCAAGTGCTCGCCGGCCACATGTTCGACCTGATGTGCCTCATCCAGAATTACCGCAGAATAGGGAGGAAGAAGAGCCGCTCCGTTCATGCGCATGGCGAGATCTGAAAAAAAGAGATGATGATTCACCACGAGTATGTGCGCATCCAGGGCCTCCCGTCGGGCGCGCATGAAGAAACAGCGTTTGAAATGACGACACTTGCGCAACAGGCAATTTCCATGCTCCGCGCACACTTGCGACCACAGCTCAGGAGGAGGCTGCTCCGTCATTTCCTGAATACTGCCCTCCCCGGCGCCGTCTGCCCAGTCCCGAACGGCCTTTAGCTCCCGTCTCCTCGGCGAATCAAACAATTCTTCGCTCATATACGACACCCGTTCCAGTCGGCGAAGACACAGATAATTTCCACGCCCTTTAACCAGCACGGCCTTAAAATCCCGGTCAATAGTTCGGCGGAGAAACGGAATGTCTTTGTGAATTAACTGTTCCTGAAGGCTTATAGTGTAGGTGGCAATCACCACGCGCTTGTTTGCCAGAAGTGCCGCATAAATGGCCGGAACCAGATAGGCAAAACTTTTCCCGACTCCGGTGCCCGCCTCCACGGCCAGGTGCCGGCTTTGATCCAGGGCATCGGCCACTGCCAACGCCATCTCCTGCTGCTGGCTTCGCGGCTCGTAGGCGAATTCTGCCTGAAAACAGGCCTTTTCCAACCCGCCCTGCAAAAAAAACCGCGCTGTTTCTTCCCGAACAGTACAGGCTGTTTCGGGCTCATCGGCCGCTCTTTTAACCGCAATCATCCAGCGCCTATAACATAGACGCCGCAGGCGTACAAAAAAAAACGAAGAAAGACTTGATTTCGAATTACTCCCATGCAAGATATGCGCGTTCCTGATTCGTGATAATAAGGAGCGAGCGTAGCTCAGTGGTAGAGCTCCACCTTGCCAAGGTGGCTGTCGAGGGTTCAAATCCCTTCGCTCGCTCCAATTTTTTTCTATGAAACGCCTCTACCTGATCCGCCACGCCAAGTCCGACTGGAATCACCCGGGCCTCTCCGATGAGAAACGCCCGCTCAATGAACGCGGACTCCGGGACGCTCCGTTCATGGCCCAATGGCTGGCGGCTCAAAGCGCCACCCCGGACACCATAATAAGCAGCCACGCCACTCGTGCCCAACAGACGGCTGGGTTTTTCGCCCGGGCTTTTCACATACCCGAAGAGCAAATCCGAACAGAGAAAGCCGTCTACGAGGCCTCTGTGCAGACGTTGCTGTGTTTGATCGCTTCATCGCCGAACCACGGTTCTGCGCTGCTGCTGGTGGGGCATAATTACGGATTGTCGGAGGTTGTCCGCTATTTAGCAGGGCGTGATATTGAAGAAATGGGGACATGTACCATAGCCTCGTTCTCCCTGGATATTGATTCGTGGGAAGAACTCGCCGCAGACACTGCACACCTGAATTTTCAGGTACACCCCAGAGAACTGCATGCCAAACGAGAAAGGTGACCGTACAACCATCACCCCTGGAACAAAAACAGGCCGTTGTGCTTTCCGGTCGCGTAAGCGCCACTGGTAATGGATTGAATGCTTTGCTGCATCTGATGAAATTCAACCTGCAAAGCCTGCCGATCCACCGAGTTTAAAGTCCCATTATTCGCCAAAACCGACAACTCCCCCATACGCGCTGTCGCAGAGTGCATTTGCTGCATCCATCCGTCCCGCGTAGCCTGATAGTCCATCATGTTCATGGCATTCTGAGCGGATGCGGCCTGCTGCCGCTCCTGTGCGGACAACCGCTGACGCATGGACTCAAGCGCGGGCGCCATGCCGTACCCGCTCCACGGGGAATAAGGCTCTATGCCGACAAGTTCCATGCCCAATCCGGTACACCCAAAGCCACGCGCTGTCAAGCCCCGTACGGGCTGCAAATGCTTCGATTTCCACCTTGACCCCCGGAATACCCCCCTCTATGGTTTGTCCCCATGAAAATTCGCTTACTGCTGACCAATTTCTGTGTTTTCGTATTCCTTTTGTCGTATGCAGCCCCCCTTGCACATGCTGAGGAGGATTATGAAGAAGTTCACAAACCCAAAGGCTGGTTTTTCAGTTCGCCGGCCTGCAGCAATCCGACAGAACAGCTTTCGTACGCCAAGAAACTTCAAAACACGGGAAAGCTGAAGGGCGCGGCACGCCAATATCGGCGACTGGTGAACTACTGGCCCGACGCACCGGAAGCCGCCTCCGCCCAATATGAATACGCACGAATCCAGGATGACCGCGGAAGTCTTTTCAAAGCATTCGATGCCTACAAGCTACTGCTTCAGGAATATCCAAACCACATGCCCTATGACAAAATACTTGATCGTATGTTTGCGATTGCCGTGGATGTCATGAATCATCGAAAGGGCAAATTTCTATTTTTCCGGGGATTCAAAGCCCCCGAACGCGCGGTCCCTCTTTTTGAATCCATCGTGGAGCTCGGCCCTGAATGGGAACGCGCTGCCGAAGCCCAATTCCTCGTGGGGCGGGCACACGACGCCAACAACGACTGGGAGCTCGCCGCAGTGGCCTATACGTCTACGCAATACCGCTACCCGCTCTCCCCCTTCAGCGAAAAGTCCGCATTCTCCCGCGCCTATGACTTGTTCCTGCTCTCCGAGGAAAGCCCGGTGGATATGCATCGCGCCCAGGAAGCCTGGGCCGCATTGACTTTCTATATTAATAATCATCCGCTTTCAGATGAAATTCCGCGCGTAAAAACCATGCGCTCCCAAATCTATGATCGGATGGCCCTCTCGTCCTTCAACGAAGCGGTTTTTTATGATACCAAAGTCCGAAAGCCCAATGCTGCGCTCATCGCCTACAAAAGGTTTTTACAGGATTTCCCACATTCACAATGGACGCCTCGGGCTGAAAAGCGTATAGAGGAGCTCCAAAAAAATACGGCGCAAAACGCCTCAACACCGGTCACGGAGCAGGATACCGATGAAGAATTATAAGACTCACTTCTTTTTCCCCATTCAGGCCGCCTGTGCAGCGTTCTCCCTGTTAATCCTGAACGGATGCCTCGGCTACAGCCTCGGGACCACTCTGCCTCACGACATCCAAACCGTCCACGTCCCAACCTTTAAAAATCAAACCACGGAACCGCTTCTGGAAGTACCCACCACGGACGCCACCGTGGCGCAATTCCAGTTTGACGGCAGCTTGAAAGTCACAGAACAAGAACTGGCGGACGCCGTACTAACCGTCACCCTCAGGCGCTATGATCTGGAAGCGCTGAGCTACAATCGCAAGAAAACAACGAAAACCCAAGAGTACCGCGCCCGCATCCACGCGTCTATCGTCCTGACCCGCGCATCCAATGGCGAAGTCATTATGGATAATCCAAACATTGAGGGCGAAGCCACATTCTTTGTCACGGGCGACATGACTTCTTCCAAAAAACGTGCTCAGCAAAGCCTTTCGGAAGATCTCGCAAAACATATCGTCGATGCCATCGTGCAAACGTGGCAATGAAACACCCTTGGTCAACCACGCCATCTTTCAGCTTCGATGCGGCAGTCTTTTTTGCACTCACCACCGGCACAACGGTGGAACAACAAAGCCGTCCGACGAGTAATCGCCGAACGGCTTTGTTCACAAATTGACTACACCACCCACTCAGGCTATGACACGCACTCTTTCCGTGGCACGGCGCTTACGGCGGATGGCCGTATTCTTTCCGATGATCCCCTTCTTGGCAGCCTTATCCAGTACGGAACAATAGGCCTTCAACTCTTCCGCCGAGACCTCTTTGCCCTTGCCTTCGACCGCTTCCATAAACGAACGGCGGGTGTGCTTGATTTTCGACTTCTCAGCCTGGTTACGGACACGGGACTTCTCCGATGTCACCATTCTCTTCTTTGCGCTCTTAATATTCGGCATGTGTATCCCTTCTTCCTTAATTGCCTCATAGAGATTGATTAGGAAACGAAAAATCGGCAACATAGTAATCATGAGCTTCGCGATGTCAACAAGCATCTCACGGAATAATCAGCATGATGGATAAAGAATCGCCCCGTTTCAATGGACAAAAAAACAGAATAGACATATCAGCAGCCACCCTGTACCGCTCCAGTCACAACGAAGTCCGATCGGTAAGGCGCGGCCCCCTTGCCGCGTACTGGACTCCCGATCCGCTCCTGCCCCCCGATCAACTGCTGCAATACATCCATCGGGCCGAACAGGCCCCTGACACATGCATTCTCAAAGAAGACCGGAGAACCCGCGTCATGCGGGCCCGGCTCATGGACATGGATGTTATAGTTAAGCAATACCGCCTGACGTCGCCTATTGAGCGGGTTAAATATTTGTTCCGCTGTTCTCCGGCGCGGCGCTTCTGGGCAGCTGCACGTACTATGCAGGCCATGAACATCCCTACCCCGAGACCGCTGGGCATTGTTGAAGAATACCACAGGGGCGTACCCGTCCGAAGCTGCATGATCAGCGAATACATGTGCGGTTCGCTCACGGTACGGCAATGGCTCGAATCAAAGAGCAAACACTTATCCGCCGCCGACAAAGCACAATTCTCCAGACAACTTCTGGAACTCCTTCAAAAGATCTATGCCTGCGGCCTCTATCACAAGGACACTAAGTGCGAAAACATTCTCGTCGATCATCCCGAAGAACACGAGCTCAGAACACTGCTCTGGATTGATCTTGAATGCGTACAGTGTAAAACAAAACCCTCCCGCCATGACATCATCCGTAACCTGGTTCAACTGAACGGCTCCGTATGTCGAGTGGTGTCCACGGATGACCGCCTCACATTTCTTCACCATCTGGCAACCGGCCTCCCCTGGTTGAAGCAGGAGTCTACCGTCCGAAAAATTCATAGCTGGACGGCGCGCCGGCTGGAAAAAGAACAGCATGAAACTCGTTAAGTTCATTACAGGCATATTGCTCATTCCCTCCTGCATGGCCGCCCTGCTTTCACTGCCTTCTCTTCTGGAAACAGGCGGAGCAGGAAGCCTGGACAGCGCCTGCGACCTTCCTCTGACCGTCTGGTGGTTTCTGGCGGGATTTGCAATGTGGACCATCCTGTATTTATGCCTGCCCCGTCCCACGCGCACATACGTGCTGGGACACGAATTATCGCACCTGCTGTGGGCATGGTTGCTCGGTATAAAAGCTTCGCATCTGCGCGTCTCTTCAAACGGCGGCAGCGTACGCGTAGCGGAAAATCACTTTCTGATTTCGCTGGCCCCTTATTTTTTCCCGATTTACACCTTGCTGGCGCTGCTGCTTCGATTCATCACCAACATGTTTTACGACACATCGCTTTATGAACCATTCTGGTTTGGACTGATCGGCCTGACGTGGGCCTTTCACGTTTCCTTCACACTCTCCATGCTCAAACAAAGCCAACCCGACATTCATGAAGAAGGACATGTTTTTTCCTACGTGGTGATTCTTTTTTTCAACGCGCTGGGAATTGGGCTTGTCGTTATTGCCCTGACCCCCGCCACGTTGGAGGACTATCTCCAACAGCTGCTCCGTAATCACCTGGTGGTTTTTGAATGGGAGGGGCGTCTTTTCCATCACGGATTAACCCTGCTGCGGAATTCCTTTCCGAGCACTCGTTAGACTGTTCGCATTCAGTTGGTGCCATGACATGAGGGATAGCCGCTTTGTAACCAATAATGGATATAAAAGACCGAAAACAAGGGAAGACCAGGCAGGGAAATAAAGGGGGTTCACTGGTGCCCGGGGCGGGACTCGAACCCGCACGATCTTTCGATCAACGGATTTTAAGTCCGTACTATATAGCCTTTTCATTCGCTTATTTTAAAGGTTGTGTCCTTTTTGTGTCCTTTAGGTTGACAAGGTACCCCCTTGCGCGTACTTTCCACAACACAGGACAGCGCAGGAAAGTGAGGTTGATTATGAGGAAGAAGAAGACGGCGAAGGCGTCACGCGGACAAGGGCGGCTATACAAGCGGCACGCAGGGCGGGACTATCCCGCGTCGGCACCTCTACGAGCGCCATTCTATTTGCGGATGACGGAGGGCGGAAAACGCCGGACCATCGCCTTGACCGACGAATCGGGCGCACCCGTAACAGACCGGGCACAAGCCGAACTCATTCGGGAACGCTTGACCCTCCCAGCGCGGGCGAAGGATGACCTTCAGCGCGTGGAAACCCTTGCGTCTGTCATTCAGGGGGCCGAACAGCGGCTTGCCAAGGCCGAAAACGATGCCACCCCACCCCTGAGCATTTCCAGAGCATGGAAAGCCTATCTCACCACCCCGCCGGGTAAAGTGAAGCCGAACAGCGGACCGCGAACCCTCGCCGATTATGGGGCATACTTCGCACGTTTCGAGAAATGGGCCGCGGGGCGTGGTTTGGGCTATATGGCGGACGTGACCCCGAAAGATGCGGGCGAGTACTCCACCACCCTACGCGCCGAAACCAGCGCGGGCACCCATAACAAACACATTCGGCTCTTGCGTTTGGCGTATGCCGTCCTGATGCGCGACCCGGAAAACCGAATCACCGAAAACCCCTTTTCAGACATTGCCACCGATGAAAAAGACGTTCACCAGCACCACCGCCGCGACCTATCACCCGGCGAGATTAAAGCCGTGATTGAAGCCGCACAGGGAGATTTTCGCTTATTGCTCACCGTCGGAGCGTTCACCGGTTTGAGATTCGGGGATTGTTGTTGCCTTGAATGGGGGAACGTGGATTTGGAGCGCGGCATAATCCGGCGGCTTCCCAACAAAACGGCACGCTCACGCGATAAAGACCGGGCCACCGTCAAAATCGGCATTCACCCCTATTTGCGGGCCGAACTGGAAAGCACCCCGACGGAACAGCGGCGCGGCTTTGTGTTCCCTGAGATTCAACCCATTTATGCGGACCCCGCGAGCCGTCCGGGCATTACTCAAAAACTCCAACGGCTTTTCGAGCAATGCGGAATCGAAACACACAAGCCGGGCACCGGGGAGGGCACGGGCAAGCGGGCCGTGGTGGACGTTGGCTTTCACAGTCTGAGGCATTCCTTTGTTTCCCGATTGGCCGAATCAGGCATTCCACAAGCCACCGTTCAGCGCATGGCCGGGCACTCCAACCCCAGGATGACGGAGATATATTCCCACGTTGGGGACGCCCAAGCCGTACACGCGGCAAACACCTTGCCAGCACTCGCGGACGGCACGCAGGCCACCCGCCGGGAACCTTTACCATCATGGGCGCGTGAATTGATCGAATCACAGACGGCGAAAACGTGGCGGGCAATCCGGGCCGAACTTTTGGAGGGAGTGCGATGAAACAGAAAAATGTCATTCCGAAAACACTCCGAGGGCGCGTCAATCAGGCGCGGCGTGATGACTGTTCGAGTATGAAGGTGTTACGCGGCACTGAAAAACATCCCATAGCAACTGAAATCCCGCTACGGACCCGGACCATCGAGGAATTGAAAGCACTATGCCGATGCTCCGGGGACCGTGTGCTAATTGATGTCAACGGCGAAGAGGAGCGGCTTATACTTAATACGCTTTGGGATGAATTGGGCTTCGCCAATGCCGTGGCCGTGGGGCACATTAACCCGTTTATGCAGGCGGCTAATGTCGGGCGCATTGCTCTGTACAAGGGCGATGTTCCGTCTTTTGATGACGAACTCATGCAGTCTTTCACCATTGCGGAAATATGCGATTCGATGCGCCTATGGGTGAGGGAAGCCATGCACGCTCATGGTAGAGACTGCCACCTTAAATCCGTTGGAAATTCACGCCAAAAAGAAAACGCTTGTTTAAAGGCCGATGTCCGGATGGCAGAGTTTCAAAAAGTCCGCTCAATAAATCCCATGTGGACCGATGACGCAGTGGCGGGCGATGCAGCGGAGAACCTTGCAAAGCGATTTCCGAAAGTGCGCGGATACAGCAAGCGTTCAATCCTGAATGACGTTGCAAAGAAAAAATAATTCACTTCCCGCATATTGTAGAAAACCCGCATAAACACTATGCGAAACCGATGTCATGTTACTGCAAACCCTATATAGGGTTTAGTTTTGCAGGCTATTGCGACAGCGGAATAAATGCGTAAATTCCTTCGTCCAGCAAGTGCGATTCAGCGCGATTCAGCGCGGCACTTCTGGAGATTCGGAAATGGAACACGCACAACTGATTCAAAAAGTAAACGCACTGTCATTTACTGCAACACCGGCACAACTCGAAAGCGCACTGGCAGCACTCACCGCAAAAACAGAAAGGCGGGACCTCGTCACAAGCAAGACGGCAGCTGAAATATCCGGCCTTCATCCCGAGACGGTTAAAAGATATGCACGCGCCGGGATTCTGCACCCCTTCATTGTAGGTCGGCGGAAACTTCGATTCGACAGGCGCGAAATCGTTGCTTTGGCGAACGGCGAACTTTCGGTGGTGAACCAATGAGCGGCACCCCCGAACAAAAAACCCGCCGGGCGTTGGGGGCACGTGCGGGCGGTAATGATGACGATCAGCAACATACCCGTGGGGGGTATGCGTGTCAAGCCATATCCGGGCTTGAAATGTCGGTTTGCGGAAGCCTTCTTGCCGAGCCCGAGAAGGCCGATTCATTGGTGCCTCGAATATCGTCGGATATGTTCATGGACCCCGATTGCCGGGCCGTGGCGAGGGCGATCATTCAGAATCATGCCGATGGGTTGCCCGTGGACGTGGAGAGCGTTTTCCATGCGCTGGGTGATAAGGTGGACCGGTTATGGTTCGATGATGCAATTGACGCAGCGAATGAATTTTCATTCATGCACCATGTCGGGACGCTGAAAGATGCGCGGGACCAGCGGCGGCGGATAGCACTCGCAAGACAGATTCAGGATGCGGTTGAAGCTGGCAATGACACAGCGGACCTTGTTCAGGAACTCCAATCAATCGGACAGGACGCGGAACAACCGGACACGATTCAGATTGTTGCCGTAGATGAGTGGCTTCAAACCGAGCCGGAACGGATTGACCCGGTGTTCTCCGGATTGATGGACAAGTCAACTAAATCGCTCATAGTCGGGCCGTCGAAAGCACGGAAGAGCTTTTTCACATTGCAAACGGCTCTTTGTATGGCCACCGGGCGCGACCTGTTTGACTGGCGAATAAACAGGCGCATGACGGTGCTGCTGGTGCAGGCCGAAATCCATACGGCACACTTCCGGCGGCGCGTAGAAAGCATGATTCAGGCGATGCAGATTGACCCAAATGAATTGGACCGATTGCACGTCCTGAACGGGCGCGGGTTGAATCTGACAGGGCGAACGGTGATGGATTCGGTCATTCAAAAGGCCATAGAGATCAGCGCGGACGTGGTGATTGTCGACCCGCTGTACAGCATCATGCAGGGGGATGAAACGGATCAGAAGGCAGTCCGGGAAGTCCTGAGCGTGTTTGACAAGATCATCGAAGCGACCGGATGCGCGTTGCTCGTGGTGCATCATACCACGAAGGGCCATGCAGGGGACAGACAGGCCATTGACCGGGCAGCAGGATCGGGGCTGTTTGCGCGTCACTGTGACAGCATGATTACACTTTCCCCACATGCCACAGCAGATGACGCCGTGGTGGTTGAAACGATAACAAGAGGCCACCCACCGAGGGAGGCATTCTGTCTGCAATGGATGGATGGTTGTTTCAATTCAGCATCCTACCTGCCAGCGACCCCTAAAACGTCATTCAATGCCAAGCGTGAAGCATCAAAGACCGTTGTGACGGATGCGCAGATCATGGCCTTGTTTTCCGATGGGCCATTGCCGCGCGGGCGATTCATTGAAGCGCTGACCGGGCTTGGGTTGTCGCGCGATGCGGCGCGTGATGCGAGGATGCGGCTCATTGAAGACAGGTCGATCGTTACCTTGAAGCGTGGACTTCCGGCCACCTCATGGCACGGGACGCCGGAACAGATCGAAAAACTTAAATCACAGTTAGGCGGACCCGCCAAACTGGAAAACACTGGAGGTTTTGAGCTATGAACGCAAAAAACCCAATAAAATCCAGTTCGGCGGACAGTTCGGCGGAATCCGCCAATCTCGCCAGACTTGTTAGGCGGGCGGCCCTATATAGGCCGCCGCCGCCAAACTGGCAGGCCGGAAGCGCATTGATTCAGGATAAAAGCGGGAGCCAGATTCTTGAACGCGGAAAGGTTCTTTTCGTCGCGGTGAAGCCATGAAAGCAGCATCCCGACAGCGTAAGGGCAGGATCGGCGAACAGGAAGCGGCCCGAATCTTGAGCAACCTTTTGGGCGTGGAAGTCAAAAGAGAGGCCAGCGCATACTTGCCGGGAATTTCAGCGCCGGATGTATCACGTATCGGTAACGTCCATGTTGAAGTGAAGCGGAGGAAGTTTATGGACCTGCCCGCATGGTTGCGACAGGCCACCCATGATGCACAAGGGCGGGTGCCCGTGGTGCTTCACCGTCCGAACCGGGCCGAATGGATGGCAACGGTCAGGCTGAACGACCTTCCACGCCTTGCGCGTGAAATCGCTGGGATTCTGTCCCGTGGCGGTGAATCATGAGCAGCACGATTCAATATGCAGACTGGATGCAGGCCGACACGCCAACAAGTGACTATTGTATTACGTGCGGGGCACCGATAGACCAGTTCGGCGAATATGTCGAGGCAGCGGCGACCGTTGACGGGGTTTCGCTAGGCTACGTGCTACGCGGCGTTTTTGAAGTGATGCGCGGAATGAGCGATGCCGACCGGTTCATCCTGAGCGAAAAAATATGCGCTCCCGCTACATCATGCGAACAGTTGCGGGATCGTTTCGCAGATCGGTACGGCAAGTCGATCACGCGCCAAGCAATTCACCGCAGGTTGACAAAACTTGCTCGGAAATTGCCGGAATTGCGGGCGTTTTTGAACCCAAGCGGAAAATTCGGTTGACAGTCGGCGTTTAGTAGGAGGCCGAAACATGACGAACGCAGAAAAAGAAAAAGAAATCGCAATTTGCCGCGAAACTTTGAGGATCACGGATCAAATCATTCAAAAAGGAAGGGCTACTAATCATATGCCGACGAACCCCGCGCACAGCACAATTCACAACTCGCTGAACGAACTGCAGGCCAGTTTGCAACCGCACCGAACACGAACGCTCGAAACCGCGCTGTCCAGTCTCGAATCCGCGCTCGGAATCAAAGCGGCGAAACCCGATGCAACCCGGTTGGCTTCCGTTGGAGGCGCGTCGGTGCTGAACGGGCTGGAAGGCGAATTTCCTTCATTGAACCCGAACAGTCGGGCCGATGAAAAAACGATTCTGGAAGATGCCAGATTGATTGATCGTGTTTGCGGTTTCCGGGCCGTGGCGGGCCTTTCCAGCGCTTGGAACGCGGTGTTTATGGCACGGGCGCATAAGTCGCGGCTGAAGCAAAACAATCCACGCCAAACCGCTATGCACGATCAGGCTCAAAGCGCGATCGAACAGGCGGAAGCGAACCTGAAAAAAATGTGCAAATTTGCAAAATTAACTCTGTTGAGAGGATAGATCACCATGCTGAAAAAATTATTTGGGCAAAAATTGGAAAGCGTCGAGTCGGTACAGGCCGCGATTGAAGCGGCACAGGAAAAAATCCAAAAGCTGGATGCCGCCGTGGATGAGCTGGTCACGCAGTCCACGCTGGAAGGAGTTGACGCCGTCGGGAC
>CAZISY010000011.1:2672-56953 GCA_964542025.1 uncultured Verrucomicrobiota bacterium | reverse complement strand
ACAAGTCCCTTGCCCACGCAAAAAAAGAGCCGTATAACGTCCTCACACGGGGAACGCTGCGGCTCCGACCAACATTGGTTATCGAGAAGTGCCACCGGCATTCCCCGCCATGCCGTCAAAGCAAAAAACGGAAAAACGCAGGGAGAAAAACATTGGTCATTGAAACAAACCGATTAACGCTTGTGCCTGCAACCGTCGAGTTAGCTCAGGCAGAACTTAACAACCGAAGCGAATTTGCACGGCTGCTTGGAGCCGCTGTACCCACAAACTGGCCGCCGGAAACATTAACCGACGCGTTGCCTGTGCTGCTGAAGTGGATGGAGGCAGCGCCGGAGCAGGTCGGCTGGTTCAGCTGGTATGCGCTGGCACGGACCGAGGGAGCATCCCCTTCGCACATTCTGATTGGCGGATGCGGATTCTTTGGGCCGCCGCAACATGGCACCGTGCAAATCGGCTATTCGGTTTTGCCTGAATTTCAGCGTCAGGGATTCGCCACGGAAATGGTGCGCGGAATCGCCACATGGGCCATGGAGCAGCCGAACGTCATTCGAATCCGTGCAGAAACGGAGTGGGAAAATCCGTCCTCCGTACGAGTGCTCGAAAAAGCCGGGTTCACGGCGACGGGTTCCACCGCAGACATGAAGGGAACCTGTTTCGAGCTGCCCGCAAAACATTAAGACGGCAAACCATCGGCAGGAATACCGATGGAATGCTTCACCGCTGCGGGCGGTGGGGGCGGCGTGAGTTGTTTCGTGAATGGCCGAAGGTGCGGGTTTTGTTTTTTTGCGGCTGGGCGGACGACTCGGTACTCTTTTTCCGTTGCGCCAGATGGGCATTCGGCTGAACCGACTCTTTAAACCCTTCCAGCACACGCCGCTCGAGCTTTTTCCCCATTCGTTTTTCGATGGTGCGCACCATGGCCTCGTCGTCCGGGGTGATGAACGTAAAGGCGTCACCGTCTTTGGCGGCGCGCCCGGTGCGTCCGATGCGATGGACATAATCATCCACATGCGCGGGAATATCATAGTTGATTACATGCGAAATACTGGAAACATCCAGCCCCCGCGAAGCGATATCGGTAGCGACCATGATGTGATAGGTTCCATCCCGAAATCCTTCCATGGCGGCTTTGCGGCGCCCCTGCGAAAGATTGCCCTGAAGCGATGTGGTTTTATGCCCGGCACTGATCAGTTGCCGGGAGAGCCGTTCCGCCCGGTGTTTGGTGCGTGTAAAAATCAGCACGGACTCCCGGTCGATTTTTTTCAGCAGCGCCAGCAGAAGCGGCGTTTTGTACTGGTTGTCGGAGACGGCATAGAGGGCATGGCTCACGGTGGCGGGCGGGGTGGAATGAGCAATTTCCACGGTTTTCGGATGGTGCATTACGTCATGAGCGAGCGAGCGGATATTTTCAGGCATCGTCGCGGAAAACAGCAGCGTCTGGCGGGTGGCGGGCAGCTTCTTAACGATGCGGCGGATATCCGGGAGAAAGCCCATATCAAACATGCGGTCGGCCTCATCCAAGACGAGCATTTCGATTTTCGATAGATCCACCGTGCCCCGTTCCACGTGATCCAACAGCCGCCCCGGACAGGCAATGACCAGGTCGGTTCCTTTTTTTAATTTGGTGATCTGCGGGTTGATCGCCACACCGCCGTATGCCATGACACAGCGTAATCCGGTATCTTTTCCCAGCGTTTCGAAGACTTCGCGAATCTGCTCGGCCAGTTCGCGCGTGGGCACCACAATCAGGGCGCGCGGAATACGCTGAGTCTGCCCCAGCCGGTGCAGCATCGGCAGCAGGAAGGCCGCCGTTTTCCCGGTGCCCGTCTGGGCCAGGCCCATGACGTCGTGCCCTTCCAGCGCCAGGCCGATCGCTTCCTTCTGGATAGGCGTGGGTTTTATAAAACCCTTGGTTTTCAGATTGGCCATCAGGGTGGCATTCAGGGAAAAAGCGTGAAATGACATGCAATACCGGCTTTCTATTTTTAACCGTGCTTTATCCAGCACGCAGCTTCTATACAGGGTCAACGAGCAATGCCTGTAACAAAACGAATCAGGACAGGCGAGCGAATAACACCGCGATGAGTCATCCGCTGTCCGAATGGATTGTCCGTGTTCAAGCGCCTGAGCTGACGACGGGCTTTTCCGTTGCTTCTTGACGCTTTTCGAGGGGATCTCTATATACGCATAGGCTGCTGGGCTGGTGCAGACTGGTACGGTCTTCATAAACACATGAAGGCTGGTCCGCGCGGAACCCTGACAGCGTATTAAGCAAGGAGTCGGATAAACTATGAGAAGAGCATGGATGGGAATTCTGGTTGCCTCGTTGGGCTTGTTTGCGTCAGCGGTCGGGTATGCGGAGACCTATGAGTATCCCGAGGGTGATGCTCTTTTCACGATTGATTTCCCGGACGGGTGGAAGGTCGAATGCGACGGCGCCAATATGCACGCCATGCCGACGGATGAGTCGATGTATCTGGGCGTCCTTCCCGTCGAGGCGGATTCCCTGGATGCCGCCACCGAAGCCCTGGATGAAGCCATAGCCTCCGTGGTGGACCTGGACGAGGTGGGCGAAGCGGAAACGATGGAAATCAACGGCATCTCGTTTGTCATTGTGGAAGGCACGGGCAAAGATGTGGACGATGGCACTCCGCTCTCCGTGGCCACGGCAATCTTTGCTGCAGGCGACAGCTTTATCATTATGCCGTACTTCGGCGATCCGGCCACGGAAGCCGCCCATGAAAACGATCTGGCCTCCATCCTGGGCTCCATTAAAATCATGGAATAACGGAGACCGGATACGTTCGCGCTCTGATTCACAGTATTGATTTTTTTCGAGCCCCGTCCCGACTAACCGGACGGGGCTTTTTCCGGAGGTACTAATATGATCGGCCGACTTCTCTGCTCTGCCAGTATCAGTTTCATGCTGATTTCCACCACCCACGGAGGCGCACTGGGATCGGCCTTCGGCGACGCGGCAGCCGGCGCCACCTCCAAACAAGACAAGCCCGCCATCGAAAAGCCTGCGCCGATCCAACCGGACTCCGCCAAACCATCGGCATCCGATGAAGAGGCAGAAGAAATGCGCAGCCCCGGATCCTGGGATTTGGTGTTTGGGCTGGACGATCAGCTTTATCCTTCCGCGATCATCGCGCTGTCCACCCTCCGAACCGATGAACTCGACATCACCAATTCCCCAACCGAAATCGGAGCGCCGCTCGGTATGGCCGGCATCTCCATACGGGGCACCGGGCCCGGGGATCACATCACGGTGGAAATTTCCAGCACCAAGCTCATACGGCCCTCGCGTATTGAGGCGGTTCTGGAAAATCCAAATCTCGTTTACGATGTCTACCCGTATCTGCTCTACGACTATGATCAGCTGCTTTCCGTGCGCCAGCCGTACCCGGAAGACATCACGGTCAAAGTCACGCTGAACGGAAAGCCGCTCGGAGAAAAAACTCAAACGCTCGTTGTCCGTTCGATTAACGACTGCTTTTTTGCGATCCGAGGCGAAGGAGAAGAAGAATGGATCGACTGGTCTGAAATGTTCGCCGCCTACGTCAACGAGAGCCATCCCATCGTGGAGGATATTCTCGGAGAAGCCCTGGCGGCTCACTACGTTTCCAGCTTCGCGGGCTATCAGGGATCAGCAGCCGATGTGAAGAAGGAAATCAACGCCGTGTGGAAAGCACTCAAGAAACGCGGCGTGAAGTACAGCAACATCACGACGTCCTCCGCCGAATCGAATTTCATGATGAGCCAGCATGTTCGGCTGATCGGCGAATCCATTCGCAATGCGCAGGCCAACTGCGTAGACGGCTCGGTACTCCTGGCCTCCATCTTCCGCAAACTGGGGCTCAACGCCTATCTGATCATTGCGCCGGACCACATGTGGGTGGCGGTTGATCTGGACGAGGACGGCGAAGAAACTGCGTTTATTGAAACCACGATGCTCTCCAGTGCCACGCTCGCGGAGGCCATGTCCGTTGGAGAAAACGAACTGGAAGAGTACGGCGAAGACAACCTCTTCATGGTGGATATCAACGAGGCGCGCAACGCCGGCATTATGTCGCTGCGTGACATCACCGTACGCTGATCCAGGCGGCACCACGCCTATCGCTCGGGCCTCCTCACGAAGGCCCGACTATTCGAGCGACAGCACCGCCGTGGCGGAAACCGTGCGCGTAATACCGGCGAACCGGAAGGTGTGCGTCTGCCCGGGAGCAATCGGAGCGGAAACATTCGGCAGGTGGACATCCGCATCACTCACGGGGCCGTGCGGGACCACGCGGATACGACAGCCTCCGGCGTTTTTCCGTTTGGGGGTTATGTCCAGAGACAGTGCCCCCTCCCGGGTTCGCCCGGTCAGCTCCAGGCACGACCAGGCTCCTCCCCGGTAGGCGAATGTTTCGCCGTCATCCCATTCATAACGAAGAGTGGTTTTGGTATCGCTACCCGGCGCAAAGAAGACGTGGAAATCCACTTCATTCAGGAGCGGAAGCGCCACATCCGGCACCGTAGCGGCCATCGGTATGATCGCGCCGTCACGCACAAAAAGCGGGGTGGAAAAGCCTTCCCGTTTCACGCGGACCACGCGCCCGCCTTCCATCCACTCGCCGCAAACCAGATCGAACCAGCGCCCTTCCGGAAGCGCGACGGAACGCTCGGCATCCCGTGCGTAGAGAAACGGGGCATGGAGCAGATACGGCCCAAGCATAAACTGATCCCCAACACGATCCAGCGGCAGTTTTTCACTATCATCAAAATGATACAGCATCGGGCGCATGATGGGGTGACCGCTGCGTTCCTGCTCAATAAAAAGATTGTAGATGCAGGGAAGCATTTGATAGCGGGCGCGCACAAATTCGCGAATGACCTGCATCGTCTGTTCGCCAAACTGCCAGGGCTCCTGCCGGGCGGTCCCGGTGGCGGAATGATTGCGGAAAAACGGGAACAGGAATCCGGCCTGATACCAGAGTTCGGCCAGCGCTCCATCTGCATTTCCGCCGAACCCGGGGACATCCGGGCCGTTGAAGGGTATGCCGGACAAGGAGAGATTCAGCGAGACCGGAATGCTCTGGCGCAAGTGGTGGTCATTGGAATAATTATCGCCATTCCAAACAGCCGCGTACCTTGCCATGCCCGTACATCCGCTGCGCGACAGTACGAATGGACGAATCTCCGGATTTGAGGCCAGCAGGCCCGCGCGCGTCGCCTTGGCCATCCCCATGGCGTACTGGTTGTGAAACGTGTCGTGCGGATACTTCCCCTCCCCAAACAGCATTTCGCCGGGATCGGATGCCCCGGTGGAAGGATCGTTCATATCAATCCACACGCCCTGCAGAACCCCATCGGCGAACTGTTTCACATGCTCCGCCCACCAGATGCGTGCACGCTCCAACGAGAAATCGGGAAATGCGCTGGGGCCCGGCCAAACAAATCCGCCATACACCGTCCCTTCGGGATTTTGACAGAACACCCGCTCGCGAAGCCCCCCGCTGTACACCTCATAGGAGGGATCCATCTTCACACCGGGATCCAGAATCGGCACCACACGGTAGCCGCGCTTCAACAGCGTTTCAAACTGGGCTTTCGGATTTTCAAAATGTTCCGCATTGAATGTGAACACGCGAAACCCGCGCATGTAATCAATATCCAGCCACAGCGCACTGCACGGAATTTTGTGCTTTTCGTAGGCGTCGGCCAACTCCTGAAGATCGGCATAATTCCGGTATCCCCAGCGGCATTGATGGTGACCGAGCGCCCAGAGAGGCGGGCGCGGCGTCACCCCGCACAGGCGCTGCATCCGACTCGTGACGTCCGCCAGACTCGGCCCTGCAATAAAATAGACTTCGGGCCGTCCGTCCGCCGAACCCATGAATAAATCCGTGTCCGGCACTTCATCCGCATCCGACTGTTCTGCGATGCGCAGATGCGGGTTGGTTGCCATGAACGCGGCATGCGGATTATTCAGCAGCAAACCGGCATAGCGGTTTCCCTGTTTAATGACAACGTAGGGAATGGAAATGTAGAGGGGGTCGCACTGCTCATGCACAATTTTATGAAAATGAAAATCTGCCCATAGATCGGTGTTCCAAAATTTTGTGCGCTGCCCCGTTAACTCAAAGCCGAGACTTTTTTCGCCCATCCCATAAAACCGCATATTCGAATCATACACCCATTTGAACAGCCAGGCCTTCCCGCTGACGCCAAACCCCCCTCTGGCATCCGTCCGCAAAAGCACTTCGCCGTCGGGTCCTTTCAGCGCAAATGACCCATCGGCTCCAATCGTCAGCGCACTTTTCGAGGGCGTTTTGGCCAGTCGTTTTTCCAGCTCGGACTGGCTGAACTGTCGGGGCCACAGGCGGTGACGGATGGTGACTCTGAAAACTTCATCACCCAAGTCCTTAATGGCAACCTGAAATAGTTTATTCGGTGTTTTCAGTGTGCTTTCATGCGGATCGAACTCATGCGCGAAAACGAAATTCATAGGATGATGAATCTTGTGAAAATACATACCCAACCTCCTGAATACGATGCCGTATGTGGAACAGCGCGGCAGTTTAGCGCTTCACCGGCCAAAAGCAAGCACCCCCATTTGCTGAAAATTTCGGTATTCTTTACGGCTTTCTACCGACTCAGTCCATGGAACAATCGCCGGCTGCCCGGAAGGTCCCGGCAACACAGCACAAACGGCCGTTCAATCAGGACGGACGAAATTCCGTCAGCAGATCATGGATATAAAGTTGAGTGACGGCCTGCACATCGAGGGCATGCCCTACTTTGTAGGACGTCACTTCGCCCACAAAACGCCCTTCCTCCACAAGAGCCAGCGCGGCCAGCAAGTCCAGTACGGATCGGTGCCATACCGCTTCCAGGGACTTTCCGTTTTCCACCAGGCGCGGCTCGTTGAGATAGTTTTTCTTCCCGGCGACCAACACGTTTTCGTGGTTGTACCCCAGGTTGCGAACATCGGCAAAAAGCTTTCCAAGGGTCATGCAATACCACTTGGCGGCGGCCGTGGTATTCGTTCGCGCCTGAGCGCCATAGCGGAAATAGTCATAGCAAAGCGGGAACCGAATCCGCTGCTTCCCCATGATGTTGGGAAAATCCACGGCACAATCAATGCTCAACACAGGCGCAGGGTTCCGACAGGGCGACAGCGTCAGGAAACCGCCATGCGGGGCGATACAGGTCACCGGTTCTTTAACGGTCCAGTACGACGCCGGCCGATCTGTTTCCACAATGCGCGCCTTCTCAATCGTCTCCACCAAATCCATGCTTCCGCGGGAGAAAAGAGGGGGATCGCCGGAGTCCAGCGATACCATCAGATTATCGATGCCAAGCCCCAGCTTAAGCGCCACAATGTGCTCTACCATGCGGACGTAGTTGTGCGGCGAACCACTGCGCAGCACGATATTGCTCACGACATCCCCCGTGGTCCATACGTTGCGGATTGAAACCCGAGTGGGAAGGAATTCCGGCAGATCGGAACGATTGAACCACCACCCCTGCCCGTCATACGGTTTCACAGTCACCGTTCGGGTGGCCTTGCCGAAAAAGGTGCCCGGTCCGGCAATACTCATGGGTTCGGCAATCGTTCGCTGTTTCGCGGGATAAGGCGTAAAGGGCACCTGCATATAGTCATGATCAATGGGCTGTCGATCAAAACCTTCCCTGGCGCGCAGCCCGCTCTCCGCATTTCCAATCAATACGCGTCCTAACACTTCTGCGGCCATATTATGTGCTCCTTCAGCTGATTCAGCAAAATGATGGGCGGGAGAGTAATGAATGACCCGTATCAAATCAAGCGGGCTTTTCGGCGTTTACATGGAACGAATCCATTGCCGGCCTGACCATCAAAAATGCGCAATGAAGGTTCACTTTCCACGTCTACCCGGTTATATTATCCCATTCTGGAAAGGAGCGGAGGAATGACCCTATACAATTTGATCAGCGCGTTCGGACTGGTGATCCTGCTGGGGATCGCTTTTCTTTTTTCAGATAACAAGCGAAAAATCCGATGGCGGATCGTGCTTATCGGGCTGCTGCTTGAATTCGTGTTTGCTTTTCTCATCCTGCGCACCAATGCCGGACGAACCGCATTCAATTTTATTAGTGAAGTTATTCTAAAAGTCATGAACTTTGCGTTCAGCGGTATCGAATTTGTGTTTGGTCCGGTCTACAACGGGTTTGCTCAGATTCCCGGCTTTCAGGGAAGTCCCGTGGCCTTCATCTTTCTGGCCCTGATTCCCATTGTTTTTTTCGGTTCTTTGATCAACGTCCTGTACCATTTGCATATCATGCAGAAAATTGTGCGCGGCATGGCGCTGGTTTTCACCCGGTGTATGGGGTTGAGCAGTGCGGAAGCCCTTGGCGTGGCCAGCAATGTATTTTTGGGGCAAACGCAGGCCCCTCTGGTGGTGGCGCCCTATGTGGCGGGCATGACCCGATCAGAATTGTTTTTAACGATGGTCGGAGGCATGGCCACCGTGGCCGGAAGTCTTCTAATCGCCTACGCGGCCATGGGCGCAAAAATGGCTTATGTACTGGCCGCCAGCATCATGGCGGCTCCGGGGGCCATCATTATGGCCAAAATTATGATCCCCGAAACAGAGACCCCGGAAACCTCCGGCTCGGGCGCAAAAATCTCCGATGAAACCAACAGCGCAAATGTGCTGGATGCCATAGCCTCCGGAGCCATGGAGGGCTGGAAAGTGGCCATTGGGGTCGCCGTCATGCTGCTTTCTTTTGTCTCCATCATTTATTTTCTGGATTACCTGCTTGGGTACACCAGCAGTCACATCGCAACATGGTTCGGCGCCGAATACCGGCTCACGCTGGACCAGGTGCTGGGCTGGGTCTTCACACCAATTGCCTGGTTGATTGGTGTCCCGCAGGCTGACGTTAAAGGGTTCGCAATTCTTATTGGCCAAAAAACGGCCTTCAACGAATTCATCGCCTACAGCCATTTGAGTTCTGTCCCTCTCTCGCCCCGTGCCTTTATGATGGTATGTTTCGCGCTGACGGGATTTGCAAATTTTTCTTCCATCGCCATTCAAATCGGCGGTCTTGGAGAAATCGCGCCGACGCGCCGCCAGGATGTGGCACGCCTCGGGATGAAAGCGGTGCTGGCCGGAGTCTTGGCCAATCTATTGAGCGCCGCGATCGCGGGAATTTTATTTGCCGGCTGATTGCGCCCCCCCGTGCGCAGATTTCAATACCGGGTCATTACATAGGGAGCGTGACGGGGTCAGGCGTTTTTCTTTAGCCAGGCATTGACAAGCCGTACTGCGCCCATGGCATCAGGAGCATACCCGTCGGCGCCTATTTCATCGGCATAAAGCTGATCAACCACGGCCCCGCCAACCATTATCTTCGTTCCGGAAAGGCCGCGCGCTCTTGCCAGGCAAACCACCTCTTTCATATTGACCATGGTGGTCGTCATCAGCGCGGATAATCCAATAACGTCGGCCTGATGCGCGGAAGCCGCCTGAACGATGGACTCGGCGTCCACATCTTTCCCCAAATCAATAACTTCATATCCGTAGTTTCGCAGCATCAGTGCCACAATGTTTTTCCCAATATCGTGAATATCGCCCTTCACCGTGGCAAGAACCACCGAGCCGGCGGATTGCACGGAGGTCTTTTGCTCCATCAGCAGCGGTTCCAGCACCGAGAACCCGACCCGCATGGCGTCGGCGCTCATAATCAGTTGCGGAAGGAAATATTCTTTCTTCTCAAACAATACGCCGACTTTTTCAATGGCCGGAATCAAACAGTTATCTACCAGCGAGCGGGGTGCGAATCCGGCCTGCAGGGCCCCTCTAATCAACACCGGAATACCATCCGCATCGCCTTCCACTACGGCATCGGCCACCTGTAAATCCCACGTTTTTTCAAGGAGTGCCTCAGTGGTTGGCGTTTTCTGCCTAGCTTCTTGATTGCCGCCAAAATGCCGTACGTATGCCTGCAATCGGCGGTCACGCCCATTCAGCGCGTCGGAAGCCAACAGCAGAGGGCGGACCATCTCGGAGGACGGATTGGCGATCGCCATGGACATTCCGCGGCTGACGGCCATCATCAGAAAAGCTGCATTCACCCAGGCACGCTCCGGCAAACCGAAGGACACATTTGATACACCGCATACGGTATTGACCCCCAATTCACGGGTACACCATTCAATCAGGTCCAACGTGACCCGTGCAGCCTCTGGATTGGAGCTGACCGTCATTACCAGTCCATCCACAACAACATCTTCACGATGACATCCCTGTCGTTCCGCATGCTCCAGGATATTCCGTACGACCTGCTTCCGATCATCGAGCGCCTCAGGAATCCCCTGATCCGTGATGGGCAGAACCACAAACATGGCCCCGTAGCGGGCCACAATCGGAAGCGTCTTTTCAATCCGCTCTTTTTCGCCCGAAATCGAATTAACCAACGCACGACCGGGATAGAGCCTGAGTGCCGCTTCAATCACTTCCGGGCGCGTGGAATCAATGCAAAGCGGCAGCGGAGACGACTGGGCAAGAAGCGCCACAGCCTTCCGCATCATTTCCATTTCGTCCAAGCCCGACAACCCCATGTTGATGTCCAGAACCGCAGCCCCGTTTTCTTCCTGCTCCTGGGCGAATTTTTTAACCAAATTCAGGCTGCCTTCCCGAAGCTCCGCCTGCATCGCCTTTTTACCGGTTGGATTAATCCGTTCGCCAATCAGCGAAAACGGCTGGTCGATGCCGATCCGGCAGTTTCCCCGTATGGAAGAGACCGCGCTGATGGCGGGGCGCACGGGCGGGCGTGTACGCAATCCGCGACTGCACCGAGCAACACCAGCAATGTAATCCGGGCCGGTTCCGCAACATCCTCCAAACAAATTTACCCCGGCCTCTATAAAGGCGGGGGTAAATGCAGAGAACTCCTCCGGCTGCATATCAAAAACGGTTTTCCCATCCACTAAACGGGGCATTCCAGCATTGGGTTTGGCCAGAAGCGGCACGGTGGCCCAGGGCTTCAGCTGCCGGATCACGTCCAGCATTTGAGCGGGCCCGCACGAGCAGTTGCACCCAAACGCATCAGCGCCGAGTGCCTGAAGGGTGATCAGTGCCGACCGGGGATCGGTTCCGGTCAGCGTTCGCCCCTGAGCATCAAAAGTCATACTGACCAGCACGGGAAGATCACTCACATCCCGAACAGCCAGCAGCGCGGCTCGAGCCTCCTGAACATCCATCATCGTTTCAATGACAAATCCATCCACGCCACCCTCCAACAGGGCCAGCGCCTGCTCCCGATAAATCGCCACGGTTTCTTCAAATGGGACGGGACCGAAAGGTTCGGTGAATTGCCCGGTAGGAGCCAGATCGCCCAGTACAATTCCATCGCCGGACGCCTCGCGAGACAGCTGGGCCAGGCGTCGATTGATTTCCACGAGCTGATCCGCGAGACCGAATTCGCCCAGCTTGATCCGATTTCCGCCAAACGTCGGGGTGTACACGATATGACTGCCGGCCTGCCGATAGGCCCGCTGCACATCTAAAATGCTCTGTGGATGATCAAGAATCCATTGTTCCGGGCAGACGCCCTGAGGCATTCCCATCAACGCCAGCTGGGTGCCTGTTGCGCCATCCAGCAGAACCAATTCGCCGGAATCCATCCATGTTCTGAAAGTCAATTTATTCATAGCATTACTCACCAATGGGGATTAACTCGGGCAACGCCATTCGCGGATGACCATGGGGAACGCGCTCATTTGTCAGCGGGGTTCTGCCACATAAATCAGCGGAAGCCCCTCACGCTTGGCCTCCCAGACGACCTGCTTATTCGCCGTGTGCGGATGATTGTCCTCGAATTCATTTTCCGTTAGAACGGTCGGCCGCGATTCTTCCACTTCCTGAATCAATATTTCGCCATCCCAGTTATCCACATAGCCGACCCAGCACATCACGCCGTCTCGAACATCCGGCTCCACATCGTCATAGTTATTATCCGTTATTCGGCGCACGGAGACGCCGTCGTACAGAAAGATTTCGTAATTATCATCCTGCATCCCCTGCCAAATGACAAACTTATCCCAAATCCGCGGATTCACGTCATCTTCCACATTATCGCTGATTCGAGATATGGCGCCGTCTTTCCACATAAAAATATCGGCTTCGACCGAGGGATACCCTTCCCAAACCACGGTTCCATTCCAAACCACGGGGGATACGTCATCATAATTGTTATCGGTCAGCGGGATGGTTTGGCCCGCCTGAATATCGTGCAGCATGATTTCAAAATCCTGTCCGTCCCACGCATACCAAACGAGATGACGATCAAACAACTGCGGCCCCATATCGTAATAGCAGTTGGTGGTCAGCTGTTGGGGAGCCGCGCCGGACCGAGCCAGAACAATTTCCCAACCGCATGGCCAGGGAGTGGCTTTCTGCCAGGCAATGTAATCACCCCAGCAAACCGGCGCCGCGACATTGAGCACGTTATCATTTTGATCTTCCGACAATTTATTGTCGGCATTTTCCAGGGAATCCAACAGCTGATTTGTCGCTGCGGGAAGCGTTGCGGCAGTGATGGGCTGGGCATCCAGCGAGAAGGACACCGGTTTTGTGGAACCATCCGTCCACATGCAAATACCCCACCCTTTTTTCAGCATAGTTTTTGTAATCATGGAAGTCACCGGTGTTCCCGTGGATTGCACCGCATTGCTTCCGTCAGCAGCCGGAGTCTGGGCACTCGCGCTGCCGGAGACTTCCGCGTTGGTGGATGAAGACGGAATGAACCCCATTTCCTGGTATTCGACTTCTTTGGAAAGGCTCCCCTCCCATACCACGGTGTTGCGATAAATGAACGGATGCAGTCCGGAATCCGCCTCGTTCTTCGTCAATTTCTGAGCGACTCCGTTGTAATAAATGAATATGTTGGCCTGCGCCGAATCCTCCCCCCGTTCGTAGGCATACCAGGCAATCAACCCGGTTTCGCTAATCACGGGCTCCCGATTCAACATTGTTTTATCGGCAATCTGTTTGATGGAATACTCTTTCGCCATTAGGGGCGTAACCAAGCCAAGAAGCATTCCGACAAAAAGGCAGACCCCACGACCTCGCAAACCGGGGCGGTTGCGTTTCGGAACGGTTAAACTATATGACGTACTCACCATTACCAACGTATTAGTAGTCGCTTATACAACACGCCCGACAATCTTGTAAAAAGAATAAAGCTGATTTTCACGTTCAAGCAATGCGTTCGGCATGAACATCAGAATCCCGCCGGGCTGTCACAATACGCTCCTCTGCGCGATTGTGCTCCGCTTCCTGCTCAAACTCGTCACTGTACCGCAGGCCGACGAAAATGGTTTTGAATGTTCTCAACAAAATGACTACATCCAAAAAAAAGCTCATGTTTTTAATATAAAACAGATCATATTGCAGTTTCATCCGCACCCCTTCAATGGTTGATGTATAGGGATGTTTCACCTGCGCCCAGCCGGTAATTCCCGGAGGAACCAGGAGACGCTCTTTAAAAAATGGAATGGCTTCTTCCAGGGTTTCGATAAACTCGGGGCGTTCAGGGCGCGGCCCAACCAGGCTCATTTCCCCGCGAAGCACATTAAGCAGCTGCGGTATTTCATCAATACGCCACTTACGCAAAAAGCGGCCCACCCGGGTAATTCGAGAATCCTGCGCTGTCGCCCAGACAGCGCCTGAATGCGCTTCAGCATTCTGCCGCATGGTTCGAAGCTTCATCAGTGTATAATTCACCCCATCCAATCCGACGCGAACCTGCCGATAAAACACGGGGCCGCGAGACGTTGCTTTTATCAGGAGCATGGCCATCAGAAGAATTGGAAGCAACAGGATGAATCCGCAGAGGGCCACTCCGAAATCCATAATTCTTTTCACTTGGCGAATGTGAATGCGGGAGCTGTTCATCGCGGCATTCATCAGCCATTCATCATCAATATAATCCAATGGAATGCGCTGGGCCAATTCTTCGCTCAACCCGATATAATCCATGATTTCCACGCCGGAATAACGCAGCGGACGCAGAATTTGCAGGATGCCCGGTTCATGAACACGTGATGTGGCCACCACAATAGTCTCCACATCGTACGCATCAACATACTCTTTCAGGTTTGAAACGGGGCCCAACACAGGAATGCCGCTGACCAGCCGCCCTAATTCGGCAGGTTGATCGTTTCCTGTATTGACCACTCCGAAAAGAGTATATCCGGCATCAGGAGAATCCCGCAGCAGGGAGAGCACCTTGTCCGCTTGATTGGTTTCCGAAAGCAACAGGCAATTTTTGGAGAACAGCCCATACCCAAGCGCCAGGCGGAACAGACGGCGCATCAACCAGCAGCCGAAGAAAATGAACACACCGGAAAGCAGAAGGATCCCCCGCCCAATATGCCATTGGAAGCGGGCGTAGAATATCAGAATGATAATAACGAGGCTGATGGAGGTGACAACCAGTGTCAACCGGAACGACTCGGACTTGCGCGTGACCACAATTCGGTCATACATGCCGCCGGCAAAAAAAACCAACCCGAAGATGACGCAACTGCCGGCCAGCGTCAGCATGTTATCGTACACATAAACAACCCCCGCCCCAAGCCCCAGCCGGAGAACCGCCGAAAGCATGATTGAGGCAGATATCACAAGGATATCACAGGTGAGCAGCACGATCCTGCGCGTTGATATTCTGTTTCGATAGCCGAAGTACATGGCATCTACTACCCGTATCCGCCTGTTCCGCGGATGCTCCCCCTGTTAAGCCTTCTCTTTCGCCTGCTTATCCTCTGCTTTTTTATCATCGTAATGATAATCGTAATCGTAATAACCGTAATACGTCGAATAATAGTAGTAACCCACCCGGCCAAATTCCAAATTGTTCAGGATACAGCCGATCAGATTAGCGCCCCGTTCCTGCAGTACGCGGACGGATAATTTCGCCAGCTTCCGCGAAGTCTGCCCGGCCCAAACCACGAAGACCACGGCATCCGCCATCGAACAAAGGATGCCGGCTTCCGAAACCGCCATCAGGGGTGGACAGTCGAAGATAATTTTATCATAACTGCGTCCCGCATAAGTCAGGAACGATTGTAATTCCGGCCGCAACACCAATTCCGATGGATTCGGCGGGAACGGCCCTGTGGCAATAATATCAAGATTAGGAATCGATGTCCGCTGAATGACAGATTCCGGCTTGATAAGACCAACCAGCATATCCGACAAACCGCGACCGGCCTCCAAACCGAAATACTTGTGCAGCTCACCGCGGCGCATGTCGGCATCCACCAACAGCACCCGCATCCCGGCCTGAGCCAGGCTGACAGACAGATTGATCGACGTGGTCGTTTTCCCTTCGCGCGGGACAGAGGAGGTTATCGCCAGACTTTTAATTTCATCTTTAATACCGCTGAACAGGAGTGAAGACCGGACATTTCGATAGGCTTCAGCCATTCCGCTTTTCTGGTCAATGTTTGACAGAATGTGCGAGCGCAGATCTTCCGCATCCCAGCTCGCCGCCGGGACAACGCCCAGAAATGGCAAGCCCATGCCTTTGGTGATTTCCTCCGGATAGCGTATGGAATCGTCAATATATTCCAGCAGAAAAACCAGCACAATACCCACACCAATACCGATCAGGGCCGCCACGAAGATACTCTGCATGTTACGTGGAGAAACGGGCGACCGTGCAGCCTGGGCCCGCTCCATGATACGAATGGACTCCGGCTCAATGCCGATGGAAATGTCAATCTCCTTCAGTCGATTGAATACCAGGTCGTACAATCCCTGCAAACGGGAAACGCCCTGTTTCAACGCCTCATATTCATGCGCCTTGCGCGCCACGTCCAGAGCCTGGTCTTCCCACTCCTTTTCAACAAGCAGTGCGGATTTCTCCTTTATTTCCAACGCCTCCAGCTGGGAATTATACTGCTGAATCGCATATTGAAGCTCAACGTTCAATTCGCGGTCATATTCGCTGATTTGATTCAGTACCGTCTGCACACGCGGATGCGCATCCCGAAATTTGGTTCGTAAATCCGTTAACTCCGATTCCAGTTCCGATTTCTTCCGGCGCACACTTTGCCAGGTTGGCTGACTGATGATTCCGCGCTCAATCAGGGACTCCGGACCCGCTGCAGAATACGCACCATTCGGCAGATTCGTGTTCCCTGCCCCGAGCGCAACGATGGACGGCATTCCATAATTCATATAGGAAGACGATGGAGAGGCCAATGTGGTCAGCACAATTTCATCCGAAGCCTGATTGATCAGCGGCTGTTGTGCTTCCAGCAGCATCCGTTCAGTCCGGTATCCGGCAGCCTTCGCCGACAGCTCTGCCAGATAACGTGCGGCAATGTTGCCGCGTTCCTGAATGGCCACCACTTTGTTTTCTTTTTCATACTCAATAACACGCCGCTCGCTCTTCTTTAATTCTTCACGAAGGCGATTCGCCTGCTGTGTCAAACTGATCACGGTGGCCTGAGACGTGTCCATTCGCTCTTCGGCTTTGAAATCGATATATTCCTCCGCTAGGGCATTGGCATATTCCGCGCCAAACACCGGGTCCAGGCTCTCCACGGTAATGGTCAAAAAGGAGGTTTGGGTATCCCGCGAAATCTGAACGCTGCGAAGCAATTTACCGATTTGATCCGCCGGCCACCCCACCCGCTCTTTAGCACGCTGCTGCACCAGGGACGACCGGATTATGCGCTCCTGAGTGGCTAAATAATCGCCATACAGCTTTACTTCCTGCTGTTGCAGGCGGGACGGCACCGGCAAACCGCCGCTGATCAGCAGGGTTGCGGAACAGCGATAAACATCCACCTGCCGAATCATCATCACCACAACGATTGCCAGGGAGATCACGAAGCACAGAGCCACCAGCCATATACGCTTAACGACAATATGAAAGTACTGTTTTAAATCAACCACATCGAAATGTTTGGCCTCCTCCGGGGGGGTGTTTGGAGCCCCTGAAAAAGAGGAAGACTGCTTGTATGCGGAATCCGGAGGCGTGGGCGGTGTGAAAAGTTTTTTCATGGTCAGAACCCCAGCATTCGTTCAGGAACAATGAGTACGTCTCCATTTTGAAGAGGAACATCCTCCTCAAACATGCCGGTTTTTAAAATTCGTCCCACATCAACCACCAGGGTCTGCTTCGACCCGTCCGGAGCTGTGCGCAATATTTTCACCTTGCTGTCGTTGGCATATTCCGTAAAGCCGCCGGCGCCAAGCAGCGTTCTGGCCAAGGTGACCTCCCTGTTCAGCGGAAGCTGAATGGCTCCCTGCTTCATGACCGCACCCAGCAGAAAGATTTGTCCGCCGGTGGCTTGTTCCGTCGAAGGAACGAAGAGAATATCGCCCGGCTGGAGAGCCATATTCATAGTCATATCGGCCGAGCCGAAAAGGCGCGTCAGATCAATGGGAATCGGATTGTAGTTCCCTGTTCCATCCGCCCGCAGCAAGCGAACGGCATCCATCTGAGCGGTGCTGTTGACACCTCCGGCACGAGTCACCGCACGGATGATGTCCATACCATCGGAGTACGGATGAAACCCAGGCCGTGCAAATTCGCCCAGGGCGAGAAACTCTTTTTTCCCCTGACCGCTTCCGCCCAACGTGGGAACCAACACAATATCCCGCGGACGCAAAAACTGATCGTTTTTAAAATCCAACGCATCGAACATGGAGAGCACATCCACGGTGAGTACCTGGCGCTCCATGCCTCCCCCCTGTTTCCAACGCAGTATGCGCACGGCCGCCCCATCTGCTTCCGGAAGCAAGCCGCCACTCATGGTAATCGCCTCCACCAGGGTCAGAATTTCGCCCCCCTTAAACGGAATGGATCCCGGGGTACGGACAGCCCCCATAACCAGAATCGCGCCCTCAACAAATTCCGCCACACTGACTTCCACGGTCGCATTCTTAAAGAACTTTTTTTCCAAGGCCTGCTCAATCTGTTCGGCCGCGCTTTCGGTGGTTATGTTTTCAATATGAATTCGCCCGATCATGGGGAAATCAATGGTTCCGTCTCCGGCCACCGCATACACATGCTCAAGTTCCGGTTGTTCCTCAACCGAGATGCGCAGACGGTCTCCCGACATGATTTTGCGCACCGCTGCAGTTGGCACTGGAATTTTCTGGGCCATTCCGTCGGGAGCCGACATAAAAAAAAGAATACCGAGCATCACCCCGGTTATTCTGTGGATACACTTTTTCATGATATTTACTTAGAATGTATAGATAAACTCCAACTCCACACGATGTTCTTCCAGTAATTCAGATTCCAGATTGGAATCTTCGCATTTATACAAATATTTCAGCTCCCGACGCAATTTTCTGGTAAGGGCACGGGTATGATTCAGTCCGGCATCATATGTCCAGGTGCGCTCAATTTCCGACCCCTCTTCAATCGGGCGGTCCTCTTTCCACTCGACCCCGGCCGTCAGCGTCAGATTGTAAATAAACAAATCGCTCTTTTTAAACCGATAGCGAACCGTCGTTTGATCAGTATCTTTATTGGAACCGAAAGTATCCACCGGTTCCTGTGTTGCTCCGAGGCTTTGTTCGGCCGTGCGGGATATCTGGTTTTTCAAATCGGCCGTGAACGTCACCTTGCTGTCATTGGGTATTTCGTCCACATATTTCCACTGGGCGCCCACATCAAAGGTCCAGCGGTCCGTATCAATCAGCAGCGCCTTGAAATCAACGCCGACCGTGGGATACCAGTCTTCGGTCTCCGACTCTTCACTGTCCTTGGTATATCCGGCGTAGAGGCTCAGGTATGGCTTCTCAAACACATCATAACGCAAGTCAATGAGTGACTTCACCTCCCAGTCGTCTTCTTCGGCGTTATCCCCCTGAGGATACGCATATTCGTCCAGTTTGCGTTCATAGCTGTACTCGAAATGGAACCGACGCGTAAACTGCCAACTGAAGGAAACATCTATCGTGGTTTCGTCCTTGTCTCCTTCTTCGCGAAACTCTTCATCATCGTAGCGGGTCCGATCGAAATTATAGCTCGCGCCTGCCTTTAAAGCCCGAAAAGCCCAGGCCCAACCAAGCCCATAAATATATTCATTGTAGGGGGCCCGTTTCTTTCTGTCGCCGGGCACAAATTGGTCATTCTTAGATTCTGAATTTCTGGAAATATCCACAATGCCGTTGAAGGTGGAATGCCGATACTCTGTCTCGGCGTCCAACTTGAACTTTCCAAATGGATCTTTGGAGTTATTCAGATCGGGACGTTTGAAGTGTTTTTCGTAGGCCACGCCACTTTCAATGTTGATCTTTGTCCCCGGCGACAATTTCGTATGGCCCTGTAAATCCAACGAGGTGACGAAATAGTAATCTTCCATCGATTCATCCGTCTCCGACGGACGCTCCCCCTCCACGTTGGTCGTATAGACGCCCTTTACCCCGGCATCCACATCCACATCAAGCGGCCCCAAGCGAAGCACCTGGGCGGAAGCCACCCCCGAAACAGCGGCTAAACACGCCATGATCGCCCATGACGTTTCTGCTATTCGATTCATTCCGCAATATTGACCAATGCGCAAAATGACCCGCTCTCCAAAACGTTTTTTTTCAAATCCGCGAAACCAATCACATCCCGCCCCTCAACGCTGCAAGCAGGCTGCACACCATTGGGGCAAAACCAGCCGTTGGGTTATTGGTTCAAGCCGCCACTGCTTCCAACCAAATCGCTCTCGACTCCCCATTGCGTCAACTTGCCGTCCTGAAAAATAACCAGGAACGTACGCGGATTAAAGGTGAACACCGGCGAGACATACTCCCATATTTCGGTCACTTTCCCGTCTTCATAAACCTGTGCCGCACGAATAGTAAACGGCTCGCCCATCCGTTCTAAAACCTCTCCCGGAGCCATTCCAAGCTCAATGCTCTTAATTCGTTTTGCGGGCGTTGCGCAGCCCGACATGAGAAGCACGCCCAACATCATCATCACCAGCAGCCCGATCTTCACAGCAGCACTCCTTTCATATCCACCGCGTCTTGCGCTAAGCTAATGTCGTGCGATTATTCATAAAATACACTGCCCTACAAGGTTAAATTATACGAAATTGCAACTGTTCACAGGCTGAAATCAAGAACCACCGGCAGATGATCGGAGTAGGCCACCTGTGGAACCTCCAAACGCTCCGCACGAATCTCCGGACTGTGCAGAATGAAGTCCAACTGCCGCTTAGGCGCCCAGCTCGGAAACGTCGGGCGCTCGCACGGATCGGCGTTGCAGAGATGAGTCGCGGCACAAAACAATCGCAATTCATCCTGCCCCCACAAGGCGTTGAAATCCCCGGCGACGATATAGGGTTTTCGAGTCTCACGCAAAAGCGCGTAAAGATCGCTCAATTGATTGTGCCGCGTTCGAAAGGTCAGCGAAAGATGAACGAGGAACACGACGAGGTTTTCCAGCTCCAATTCAATGACCAGTCGTTTCATGCCTTTTTTAAAATAGTGAAATCTCTCGCTATAAATGGTGTCGCGCGCCAGGAAGGCATTTCCCTGATCAGCGAGCAGCGGCATTCGCCCAAACCAGGCCGTTTCCGCATATTTGGAACGGTAAGCGTGGTAATGTCCCAAAGCCTCTGCCATTTGCTGCGCCTGATTTAAACGTCCCGATCGATAGGATCCTGCATCCACTTCAACCAGCCCAACGATATCAGGACTCAGCGAACGAAGAAAAGTAATGAGGTCGCTCAGATTTTGATGGGTCCGGCGCAACATTCTACTCCAGGGCATGCGACAGATTTTATTGCCCGTTCCATAGCGGATGTTATACAAAACAAATCTCATGAGATCCGCTCTTCGCAAATCCAGCGGCCAAAGAAAAGACTATTTCTCCGGAAACGCCAAACCGCTTGTAATCCCTGATTCCGGCGATTATATTGCGCCGATGAACTGGTTCCGACAGACGGATCGATGCGGGGAGCGCACAGTATGTTAGCAAAAATATTTTCCGGCGCGGTCTATGGGGTGGACGCCTACACCGTGGAAATCGAAGTCAATGCAGGACGGGGCGATAATCCGACTGTGGTTATTGTGGGACTCCCCGACGCCGCCGTCAAAGAAAGCAAGGATCGCGTGTGGACGGCCCTAATCAATTCCGCCTTCTCCATACCCTCTGGTCGGACCACGATCAATCTGGCCCCTGCTGATATCAAAAAAGAGGGTCCCAACTTCGATTTGCCGATAGCCATAGGAACGCTTATTGCCAACGGGGACCTTCCGCCCGACTGCACGGCCGCCACCGGAATTGCCGGCGAACTGGCGCTCAGCGGAGAAATCCGCCGAATCAACGGTGCGCTACCCATCACCCTGCACTTGAAATCCGCCGGATATAAAAGAATCCTCGTACCGCACGAAAATGCCGAGGAAGCGGCCGTTGTTGACGGCATTCAGGTTATCCCCGTTCGCACGTTACGGGATGCCGCGGATTACCTGGCGGGAGAACATCAGATTGAGCCATTCCTGATTGACCGGCAGGCTATATTCCAAACCCAGCCCCGGGATGGAGAAGATTTCTCCGATGTCAAGGGGCAGGAGTCCACCAAACGTGCTTTGGAAGTCGCCATTGCGGGGGGGCACAACATCCTCCTGATCGGAAGTCCTGGCGCGGGAAAGAGTATGATTGCCAAGCGGGTTCCCACCATCTTCCCTCCGATGACGCTTCAGGAAGCGCTTGAAACGACAAAAATTCACAGCATCGCGGGACGCCTGCCCCCGCACCAGGCGATGGTCAGCCAGCGCCCGTTTCGAGCCCCCCATCACACCATATCCGACGCCGGACTGCTGGGCGGTGGCTCTCATCCCATGCCTGGCGAAGTCAGCCTGGCCCACCACGGGGTGCTGTTTCTCGATGAACTTCCGGAATTTGCACGAAACGTCCTTGAGGTGATGCGGCAACCCCTGGAAGACGGTGTCGTTACGATTTCCCGTGCGGCAGCCAGCGTCACCTTTCCCTGCCGTTTCATGCTGGTGGCCGCAATGAATCCCTGCCCATGCGGCTACTTCGGCGATCCCAAAAAGGAGTGTCGCTGCACACAGCAACAGATTATGCGCTACCGAAATAAAATTTCCGGGCCGCTACTGGACCGAATTGACATCCACGTCGAGGTCCCCGCAGTACAATATGATGACCTGGCCAAACTGACTCCCGGCGAATCCTCCCAAGTCATTCTGGAGCGAATTGTTTCTGCGCGCAACGTACAGCAGGAGCGGTTTAAATCCATTCCAAGCGTTCATTGCAACGCCGGTATGCGCCCGAAGGACATTGAAGAGTATTGCCGCCTTGAAGAAGAGGCTAAAAATATTTTAAAAATGGCAATCGCCGACATGAATTTCAGCGCGCGAGCCTATACACGTATCCTGAAGGTGGCTCGAACTATTGCTGATATGGCCGGAACGGATACAATTACCACCCCGCACATCTCCGAGGCCATTCAATATCGCTCTCTCGACCGCCAACTCTGGTGACCGGTTAACCGATCTGCCTAAAACCTACCGGCATGCGTGTCATTATGGCTCTTTTTCTAAATCGATGCAGCGCCATTATGACCACCTTATCAGGATTCAATATATTTGCTTAATCTTGCACATTAAGCACATGCGATATTTCTCAAAAACTGGCACGTTGAATGCTTTTATTCTGGTGAAAACATAATGCCAGCAATATGGCAGAGGACGAAAGGAGAAAGGAGCATGATTATGAACAAGTACATTATCCCGTGGAATCGAAGTGGCATCTATGCCTCCCCGCGCGATGGAGATCCGTTTACCCTGCTGCACAAACAGATGAATGATCTGTTTGATGATTTTTTGGGAGCATCGCCATCGCCTCGCGAGGAGGAAAAAAACGTTGACCGGAGGGAATGGTATATGACACCCCGCGTTGATGTCTCTGAAACCGAAAAGGAAATTCAGGTTTCAGCCGAATTACCGGGAATGGATGAAAAAAACATCCGTGTTTCGGTGGATCGGAATATCCTGACCATCGAAGCGGAAAAGAATGAGGAGAAAAAGGACGAAAAAGACCGTCAATATCATATTACCGAAATGCGATATGGAAAATTCTCCCGCTCATTCCGCCTTCCGGAAAACCGCGTGGATGAAAAAACCATTCAGGCCTCGTTCAGCAAGGGAATACTGACCATCACGCTGCCCAAAAAAGAGCCGGCACCTGAATCCAAACGTTTGATTACGGTGCAGACCAAAGAATAACGCGCTCAGATCGGACGCTAAAGCATACCGGCTGCCGCCCTGCGGCAGCCGATTTATTCAGACTCCTATTGCGCCCGTCCCCATCGCTTGCTTAACGGCCAATACACGGCAAAAGCCGGGCCGACAAGGTGCTTCTGCTGGAACGGCCCGAAATAGCGACCATCCAGACTCTGTTTCGAATTGTCCCCGAAGGGCAGATATTCGCCGTCCTTCAAGCAGATTTCATCACCGGGAACTGCGATTTTCGGTCGCTGAAGATCGCCCGCACGAATTCCAGGGAATACATAACCATTGTATCCCTCAGACTCATCATGCAGCAGTCGATAAAACGGATACGGCTGATCCACCTTTTCTCCGTTGACCATCAAATAACGCTGAGTTACATCGTCTGCGGGGTCCGGCTCATGAACGGAAATGCATTCGCCCGGTAGTCCAACAAGACGCTTAATGTAGAAATTATTTGTCTTGATGCCGGGATAATCAATAGCCTGCGTATCAAAAACGATGATGTCCCCTCTCTTCGGGCGAACGAAATTGTATTTCACCTTGTTCACAAAAATATGATCGCCCAAACAAATCGTCCCGGCGGCCAGCAAATCACCTGCGCGGACAAAATCCCCTTCTTTGACGTACCGCTCAAACTCCATGGGCACAGGCATGCGCATATTTGAGCCTTCAATGGAATAGAAGTACGCATTAAACCGAGTATCCAGCATTTTGACTTTCGGTCGGTCCTGATTGTGTCCGGCCCCGGTTATCATATAGGAATCATTCCCGTATCCAAGGTAATGAACGCGACCTGCCTGCACGGCCCGGATTTGAACCGGGTATTTCCCGAACAATGCCGTATTAATCAGGCGAAGCGGGTAGTGATTCATTACGCGCCATGAAGCAGGCGGATGAAAGGTGATTCCATTCAGCGTCGGCTGCATGGACCCGGTTGGAATTTTAAAGGGCTGAATAAAATAGGTGCGAAAGGCCAATGCAACGGCCAGCGCCACAACAATCACTTCCACATTTTCCCGAATCCACCGGGGTTCTTTCGGCGGAAATACAGCGTTTATGGCCTGTGCCAGTTGTTCACACCGCTTTCTCACTTCATCCGCAGAAACATTTCCCTGCCGGGTCCCATGCAATGCTTCTGCCCGACGGTCCAGTTCCTCCAACAGTTCCCGGGAAACCACATCTTCCCGCATATGCCTCGCATGGCGCGCTTCGTGTAAAAGATGGTTGATCTGCTTATTCAATCGCCGTTTTTCGAAATAATTCATGGTTGCCGGTTCTTTCAACAATCCTAAATTTTGGACTTCAGCACCGAGATGAATGCCTCCTGAGGGATGCTGACCTTCCCGATTTGCTTCATTTTCTTTTTCCCTTCTTTTTGTTTCTCCAGCAGCTTCCGTTTACGCGAGATATCGCCGCCGTAACACTTTGAAGTCACATCTTTTCGAAGGGCCCGAATCGTTTCCCGTGCGATAATCGTCCTGCCGATGGCCGCCTGAATGGGAATTTGAAACATCTGAGGCGGTATCACTTCTTGAAGCGATTCGCATATTTCCCGTCCCCGCCCGACGGCCTTGGTTCGGTGGATAATGCAGGAAAAGGCGTCCACCTGCTCACTGTTGACGAGGATATCCAGCTTCACCAAATCGCTTTCCGTATAACCGGCGGGCTCATAATCCATGGAAGAGTATCCACGGCTGATGCTCTTCAGCTTATCATTGAAGTCCAGCAGAATTTCATTCAGCGGCAGCAGGCAGGTCAGCATGACGCGCCGGGTATCCATCGAATCGGTCTTCAACACCTCGCCGCGGCGATCCATAATCAGCTGCAGCATATCCCCGATATGTTCGTTGTGGCATATGATGAAGGCCTTTACAAGCGGCTCCTCAATATGGTCAATACGGGTTACTTCCGGAAGATACACAGGATTATCCACGTCGAGCATTGTTCCATCCGTCTGATAAACATGATAAATGACGCCGGGATATGTGGTGATCAAATCCACATCAAACTCCCGCCGCAGGCGTTCCTGAACAATCTCCATGTGAAGCAATCCGAGGAATCCGCAACGGAATCCAAACCCCAGAGCCACGGAGCTCTCAGGCTGATACACCAGCGAACTGTCATTCAGCTGTAGCTTTTCAAGGCTGGCCTGCAATTTTTCGAACTCCGCGGTTACAACCGGATAGAGTCCGCTGAACACCAGGGGATGAATCTCCTTAAACCCAAGCATAGGAACCTGTGCCGGCGCTCTGGCCAGCGTAATGGTATCGCCCATGCGGATATCAGATGGCTTTTTGATGTTCCCGATGATATATCCCACTTCTCCTGCCTGGAGAATATCGCACGGCGTGGGCTTCGGTAAAAAACGCCCCACTTCCTTGCTATCATAATCCTGCCCATTGCTCATCAGGCGAATACGATCACCCCGCTTCAGCGTTCCCTCTCCCATGCGAACATAGGAGATGACCCCCCGGTAAGCATCATAAACATTGTCAAACACCAATGCACGGCACTCCTCAGAATCAGAAACACGCGGAGGAGGAACACGCTCCACGATAGCCTCCATGATTGATTCAATGCCCATGCCGGTTTTCGCACTGACCTTCAAGGCATCATCCATGGGAATGGCGAGTACATCCTCCACTTGGCGACATACTTCTTCAATGTTAGCTGTAGGCAGATCGATCTTATTAATCACCGGGACAATGGCGAGATTATGCAGAAGGGCCAAATGGGTGTTTGCAACAGTTTGCGCCTCAACGCCCTGAGCAGCATCTAAAACAAGCAGTGCCCCCTCGCAAGCCGCCAGGCTGCGCTCCACTTCATAGGAAAAGTCCACATGCCCCGGGGTATCAATGAGATTGAACTGGTAGTGCCGCCCATTCCGCGCGGTATATTCCATCGTCACCGGATGGGCCTTGATCGTAATGCCCCGTTCCCGCTCCAAGTCCATGTTGTCAAGAAGCTGCTCGCGCAGTTCGCGTTTTTCAACGGTCCCGGTGACTTCCAGCATACGATCCGCAAGTGTGGATTTGCCGTGGTCAATGTGGGCAATAATACAGAAATTTCTGATAAGTGAAGTATCTCTCATAGCTGCTTGGCTGACTGTGGATTCGGTTAAAAATCAGGCGGAGAGAGTACACACCCCATTTCTGTTCGTCCAGTTTCTCGTTCACATTTTTCATAGTTCAAAGAATGCCGGATATTTCCCGGCGCACTCGTGTTTTCCGTAAATTCCCTTGCGCGTGGCGCGGAATATGGGCTATTTATTGAGCTTCTGTTCCCGCCGAAAATCTGGACATTCAACGACAAATCTATATATACGGAGCCATGCAAGACATCTATCTACAACAAGGGCAAAGCCGTAAAGGCTGTTTACGAATCATTTTACTTCTGGTGCTGATTATTGCCGGAGCGGTCGCTTGGTACCTTATCGCGCGCCATCGCGGCAGGGTGGCTGAAGAGCAGGCCTTTGAACAGGAACTTGCTCTGGCGGAACAATCCTCTGCGGTCACGAATCAGGATGCCCAGGCAACGGGTACACCCCCTGACGAGAATGCCGCGGCATCACGTCCCGTCCCGACAACGCCTTCAGCCGAATCCGCTCCGCGAAATGTGATGCCCGGCCAACCGGACCCGGGTCCGGCTCTGCTCGTCACCGCGGAAAAAAACTACGGAGATAAAGATTTCGCCGCAGCTCGCAGCGTTTGTTTTCAAATTCTGGATTCCTCTGCGGACCCGGCTATCCGGGCGAGGGCAGAAGCCATTTTGGGGGATGTACACACCACGCTGGTCTTTTCACCCTACCCAATGGAAGAAAAGGTGGACTACACCATTGAACCGGGGGACACCCTCGGCATATTGGCAAAAAAATACAACACGACGGTGGAGCTCATTCAGAAGGGAAACAACATACAAGGCTCGCTGATTCGCCTGGGTGACCGTTACCGAATCCTCAACGGCACCTTCTCCATCACCGTGGATAAGGACCGAAATGATTTGGTGCTGTCGCTGAATGGACGCTTTTTCAAGCGTTACCTGGTTGGAACCGGACAGTATGCCCGAACACCCACTGGCGAATTTAAAATTACAGATCGGGTGGCCCAGCCAACCTGGTGGAGGCCGGACGGAAAGCGTGTCCCGTATGGCGACCCGGAGAATCTGCTCGGCACCCATTGGCTCTCTCTCAATATCCGCGGCTATGGAATACACGGAACCTGGGAGCCGGATAGCGTCGGGAAGCAGTCCAGTGCCGGCTGCGTCCGAATGGTCAACGACAACATTGAAGAGTTGTACACCCTCGTACCCATCGGGACCACCGTAATCATTAAGTAACCCCTGGAGCCGACCCTCATGAATGGATATGCTCTCCCCTTTGAGAAACCAGTCGTAGAATTAAAAAACAAGCTGGAAGAACTGCGCAAGGCCGGCGAAGGCCATGACGTGGATATGGCTCAGGAAATTGACCGAATCCAACGAAAAATCCGGGAAACGCAGGAAAAAATTTACAACAACCTGACGCCCTGGCAGGAAGTGCAGATTGCGCGGCACCCAACCAGGCCATATCCCAAAGACTACATCGATGCCATCTCCACCGACTTTTTGGAATTACACGGCGACCGACTGTATGCCGATGATCGGGCGATTATCGGAGGGATCGGACAGATTGATGGACGTAAAGTCATGTTCATTGCCACACAAAAAGGTCGTGACACCAAGAGCAATCTGGCCTGTAATTTCGGCTGTCCCTACCCCGAAGGATACCGCAAAGCGCTTCGTTTAATGAAGTTGGCTGGAAAATTCGGTCTCCCGGTGGTCAGCATCGTCGACACCCCCGGGGCCTTTCCAGGCATTGAGGGCGAAGAGCGCCATGTGGCCGAAGCCATTGCCGTCAACCTGCGGGAAATGTCCACTCTGCCGACGCCGATTGTGGTCGTTATCACAGGAGAAGGCGGAAGTGGCGGGGCTATTGGCATCGGCGTGGGCGACCGCCTGTTGATCATGGAACATGCGTATTACTCGGTAATCTCGCCCGAGGGCTGTGCTGCGATTTTGTGGAAGGATCGGGCCTATGCCGACAAAGCGGCAGAGGCCCTGAAAATTACATCCAAAGATCTCAAACAGCTTGGACTCGTGGATGATATCGTTGCAGAACCACTGGGCGGTGCTCATAACGACCCATCAATCGCCCAAAAAAACCTTAAAAAATCCGTCCTCAGCCATTTGGCCGACCTTCAAAAAATTCCCACGGATGAACTGCTTCAGCTTCGGTATGAGAAAATTAGAGCCTATGGGCGCTATACCGAAGGATAATAACTATCATATACGGTGCCCGCACCTCTTGTAGTTTTAGGAGTGAACAATGGAACAATCTGCTTCGAATTCACGTGAATCTGGAAACGAGTTTCTTAATCAGCGGCTTGCCAATATGCTGAGCCTGAAAGAACTGGGATATGAACCTTTCGGCCGTGCGTATACACGAACGGATCGGCTGGCAGCCATCCGCGCTCAATTTCAGGAGGGAAAATCCGTTCGCATTGCCGGACGCCTGGTCGCACGCCGCGAAATGGGCAAGAGCATTTTTGCGCACATACAGGACGGCTCGGATCGTTTTCAACTCTATATGAACCGTGAGTCCGTTGGCGAGGCCGGTTTCGCAGCCTTTAAAATTCTGGACATCGGGGATCAAATCGGTTGCGAAGGCGAACTTTTTCTTACCCGAACCGGCGAACAAACGCTCAAGCTCCATCACTGGGAACTCCTTTCCAAGTCCCTTCGACCCCTGCCGGAAAAATGGCATGGCCTTCAGGATGTTGAGGCCCGTTACCGACAACGCTATCTGGATTTGATATCCAATCAGGATGTCCGCCGACTTTTTGAACAGCGTATAACGGCCATTCGTGAAATACGCAATTTTCTATTCGATCGCGGCTTCCTTGAAGTGGAAACGCCCATGATTCAACCGATGGCCGGCGGAGCCTCAGCCACACCTTTTCAAACCCGCTACCATGCCCTGAGCGCCGACATGTACTTCCGCATTGCTCCAGAGCTGTACCTTAAACGTCTTCTCGTGGGTGGCTTTGATAAAATATTTGAACTAAACCGTAATTTTCGCAATGAGGGACTCTCCCGAAGACACAATCCGGAATTCACCATGCTGGAAATATACGAGGCCTTTGGCGATGTCCACACCATGAAACAGCTGATACAGGACATGATCTGCCACGTAGCCACCAAGGTATTCGGCTCTTTGAAAGTCGGAGCCCCCGGCCATGAAATCGATCTGACCACGCCCTGGCGATCCGTTAACTACAATGACTTGATCACAGAAAAAGCCGGCGCAGACTGGTTTGGCCTCTCCATTGAACAGGCCCGTGAACGCGCCGCCTCCCTGGATTGCGAAGTGGATGCTTCCTGGTCATTCATCGAACTGACGAACGAAATCTATGAAAAACTGATCGAACGAACACTGATCAATCCAACGTTTGTTACTCGCCTTCCCCAGGAGCTGGTTCCACTGGCCAAACGCTGCGGAGACAACCCCGACTTGGTCGATGTTTTTGAACTGGAAATAGGCGGTTACGAAATAGCTCCCGGGTACACAGAACTCAACGATCCAATTGATCAGCGCATACGATTGGAAGCTCAGGCTCAGGGGGACGCCACTAAAATTGATGAGGATTTCCTCCTGGCCCTTGAACACGGCATGCCGCCGGCCGGCGGAATGGGTGTGGGAATTGATCGGCTGATCATGATCCTCACCGGCGCAGAATCCATCAGAGATGTCATTCTCTTCCCGCAGTTGAAGCCCCGCCCTGCGGCAGAATGAGTTCGACTCCGGCCATTGATTGACCTAAACCACAGGCACTGCTACAAGCGCATAAAAAAGCAGCCGCTGTTGTTTCATGAATATTTAGGCGAATGAATCGCGCGGAAAATAAAACAACGGCGGCGCAGAATACCGCACCGCCGAACTGCTTTTTCCGACAACCGATTACTTCACAATGAACTGGGCATCAATCTGCGCCTCAGCCTCACTCCAGTAGCGCTGATCATCCCCGCCAAATCCGTTGCGCTCGGCGATATAGTACGCCGCTTCCCGAACCATGCGGTAGCGCTCTTCCGATGTAACCACTTTTTTCCGCGTGATTTTCTTTTCCGCTTCGGCAGCCGGCTTCTTCACAGCAATCACAGCGGGCTTGGGTTCAACCGTCTTTACAACCGTCTTTTTCACAGCGACCGGTTTTTCCACTTTGACTTCTTTTTTTTCCATCTTCTTAGTAATTTTGGCCATTTTAATACTCCAGTAATTGTTATCGTTTTTTCATGAGAGCAGGTCGGACAAACCCGCCAATCAGACAAACTGTTGTGCGCAATTTACCTCATGAATTTTAGAAAGCAAGCGAAGATATGTTATTTTTTCGTCCGTATTTCTTCTAATGAAGCCCCCCCCACTCCCCGCCACATGAACAGGAATTTAAAATGGGTACTCTCTGCAAGGACCCCTCCAAGGACTCAATGGTTGAACGGGCACGACCCCGCAGATGTGCATGTCCCTTTGCACCCCCCGAGATTTCCGCAGATATCTGATTTCCCATGAGAACCCGACGCGCTGAATACCGACAGCTGCCTGATTACCTCACGCGATTGGCAGGATGGACAAGAAACCGCATCTCCCCGGTTCGAAGTCAGAACCTCAAAAGAAGTTTTGCACTTTTTGCACAGGTACTCGTACAAGGGCATTACAAAATCTCCTCGCAAAACCGGCTATGGTTTTTTCTTTTTTTCCGATACGCTTTTCGCCATTGTCTCCCCCGCTTAACGCGAAAATAAATCCATTGATTTTTCTGCAAAGAAGCTGGCTGAGTGACCATGAATATACAACTAGAAAATGCAACAGTTCTAAGCAATACTCCCCAAACAGACGAGTATTATCTGCTAAAACTCGCTGCACCACGCATTGCCACTACGGCTCAGCCCGGGCAATTCATTCACCTGAGGCTTCCCGACAGGACGGAAATGCTGCTTCGCCGTCCCTTCAGCATTTTCAATACGCAGGAGCACACGCTTTCTGTGCTCTATAAAACCGTCGGGAAAGGGACACGCCACATGAAAACGCTGTTCCCGGGACAGGCGGTCAATATAATGGGTCCGCTTGGACACGGCTTTCCACATCCCGACCCCCAAAAAGAGCCGGTCTTAATCGCCGGGGGCTACGGCATGGCAGCACTGTACCTCACCGCAAAACATGCCGAAAAACCAGGCATCCTTTTCGCAGGCGGGGCCCGTCGGCAGGATATTCTGTGCGCAGATGACTTCGCTAGACTTGGATGGGACGTTCACATCGCCACCGAAGACGGATCCCTTGGGTCCCGTGGATTGGTTACCGGCATCCTGGATCATTGGTACTCGACACGACACACCCATTGTGATCCCGAATTTTTCTCCTGTGGCCCAATGGGTATGCTGAAGGCCGTTTCCGACCGTGCTCTCCAATGGAATTGCCGGGCCTGGGTTTCTTTAGATCATTATATGGCGTGTGGCGTTGGAGCCTGCCTGGCGTGTGTCCATAAAATAAAGAAAAACGGCGAAGAAAAGCTGGCTTGCACCTGCAAGGAAGGCCCCGTTTTTGAGTCGCGTGAAATCGTGTGGGAATCTGCAACATGAATAGACCGGATCTGAGTATAAATCTTGCTGGCATATCCATGAAAAACCCGGTCACGGTAGCCTCTGGAACGTTTGGCTACGGCCCTGAGTATGCGGACTTGATTGATCTCAACCGGCTCGGAGCCATCGTAGTCAAAGGGATATCGATCAACCCCTGCAACGGGAATCCACTGCCGCGTATTCACGAAACGGCCTCCGGAATGATGAACGCTATCGGCCTCCAGAATCCAGGCGCGAAAGCGTTTAAAGAGTCCTATCTTCCCTTTCTGAAACGATACGATCTGCCGGTGATTGTGAATATATGGGGAAGGACGATCAACGAATATGAAGAAGTCGGAAAAGCGTTTAATTACGAGGATGGCGTGGCCGGACTGGAATTGAATGTGTCGTGCCCCAACATTAAAGAGGGCGGCAATTCTTTTGGAACCCACATTGATCTTTTTAAACAAGTTGTCAGTGCCGTGCGGAATGCCACAACAAAACCGCTCCTGGTTAAGCTTTCTCCCAACGTTCCAGACATCACCCTTTTCGCCCGAGAAGCAGAACAGTGCGGCGCCGACGGGCTCTCCCTGATTAATACGCTTCCGGCGCTCGCCATTGATATCGAAACACGGCGACCCAAGCTGGCTAACGTTACGGGAGGACTGTCCGGTCCGGCAATTCATCCGATCGCTGTGAAACTGGTTTGGGAAGCCGCTCGGTCTGTACGTATCCCCGTGATTGGTATGGGCGGGATCCTGGATCCTGCCGATGCCATTGAGTTTATTATTGCCGGGGCTTCCGCCGTGGCTGTCGGCACGGCTACGTTTCACGACCCGACCACTGTTCTGCGTGTTATTGACGGCATTGAGCAGTATATGATCCGCCACAACTTGTCATCAATCTCTCAATTCCGTGGAACACTTATCACGGGTAAATCATGAAACGATACCTGCGCTGGATGCTGTGCGCGCTGCTGGCCGGGCTGAGCGTATTCTGGATTCTTTTTGCATCCGGAACTCCGGAAAATCTGGTTCATGCACATCCCAATGATGCGACACTGTTCACTGTTCATGAGCAGATTGCATCTCGATACCCCGAGCTCATCAATAACCCACTGGCGAAAAGCGTACTGGCTTCCGCCGGATTCTCGCCCTCCGACGTGGAGGCCTATCTGAAAACAGAAGGGCATCGACTGATTCGATGGTTACTCTCTGGCGAAATCACGCTGGCTTATAAGCCCATCGACAATTCAGGCATGCCCGAGGTTTGGTCATTCACGGACTCGCTGGGCTATCTGACTGCGCCTACCCGATTACTCGTCCATCTCGGTTTATTCAGCGGCGTTGAATTTTGGACCACCTACAACACCTTTCAAATTTACCGGCTGAAGCTTTCAGACACAGCCCTGAATGGGTTTTTTACTTTTTGTTTTGTCGAGGAAGGCATTATCGGCTGCATTTCCGAAAATCCTCGGGCGATCTACGCACTGATCCGTCACTACGCCGTCCGAGATTCCAGATTGGGAGCCGTGTATAACCAACTGCACAACAACCCGGAAACCGCAAAGGCGCCCGATAAGGGCTGGGCGATGACATCCACCCAGCCATGCAGTTTTGCCTTCACCGCCATTTCCTCAAATCGTATTGCAGGAATGCTTCATGTATCACGATCATCCGCCTCCTCCGCCCATCCCCTTCCTGAATTATCCTCCACAGCATTGCAGTGGCTGGGCGACGCGCCTGTTGGTTTATTTTCAACAACCGCGGAAACCGCCGTAGACATCTTTCGATCCCTTCTTCCCCTGCCCGCGCATCCGTTCATTCAGTATTTCATGGAGCTTTTTTCTCCCACCGGCGTATTCGCCGCCATACTGGATGAACGATACTTCGGTCGCTACCTGGGGATGAAGCTCCCCGTGCTGGTCATCGGACTGGAATTGCATGATGATTTCGGCAATGCGACAAATCTACTGAATCGCTTCATTGATGAACTCAACGCCCGTCGACAACTTGGGCTCATTCTTGAGACCGTCGACACCGATGGACTCACGACGGTTTACTCCGTAGAAGGAACCTCCGGTAATTTTTACTCGCAGTTGCCGGTTAATGAACGGATAGCCTGTGCCGTTGCCCCTCATCTGGTGCTGATCTCCAACAGTGCCGACACATTGGGTCTGCTGATGGACCAGAAAATTTCCGCGCCTTTAATGGCCAATTCAAAGGCGAAATTCACGCCCACAGTCGCAACGGGGACCACCGCCCGACTCTGGTTTGATCTGAATGGCGGGGGAAAGGCTTTGCGATTGGCACTCACCGCTTATGGAGTAAAACTTCTGGATGCACACCCCCAGGACAGCCATGCGGTTTGGCAAAATATCAACGAATTCAAGGCATGGATTGAAGCCATGGGCCCGATGCAAACGCTTCAAATCGACCAGCAAAGCAACGCCAACAGCGTTACGTATCGTTTTATATCCGGGCCTTATCCTTAATCCTCATCTTCCAGATCGTCATCATAATGCGGACGAACAACCCTACCTTTTGGAACGTCCTCGTATGTGTTTTCATGGTGCTTCCGCTGTCTTTTCATCCAGCGGTCTTTGTTGTTCAGCTTCTCAGGATTGCCCGTAACTTCGCGTTGCTTATTACCCTTCATAACCTGACACCTTGTTAGGATGCCGTCGCGTACTACTTACCGCGACATGCTTGACTCTTTGCATTTGTACAAAAAAAGCCGCATCCCTGCAACCAGGCATGCGGCTTTTTTTACATTCAATCACTATTCAGCAGAAACGGGTTGTTCTTCAATTACAAGCTCTTCTTCCGCGCGTTCCAGAACTTTTCCATCTTTATCGCTGACTTCTTCGGACTCATACACATCCAGCTCTTTGGCGCCGGTCGCAGCATCCACGCTTTCCGAAACCACGGTTTCGTCCGTGACCTGCAGCTTGCCTTCCGGAGTCTGCACAACGGCTTCTTCGATCTCTACAGCGGTCTCATCCGCAACGGCGGGTGCCGGGCATTGAGCCGACACAACAACTGTAAACGCAGAAATCAGACCCGCCATCAGCAAACCATTCAGCCATGCATTCTTCATTCGCTCATTTCTCCTTTATGTAAAAATTCCCGATTGCACCGATGCAATCGAGAACGGCGAAACTTGATAGTCCTCTTTTAGATTCATTTCAAGAATATCTTGGTAAATAATCACTCACTGACACCCGCTGTGTTTTTGACTTATCCAGTTGCCGAGATGCAGCACCCCGGTTCTTCGAAAAGCTCCTGTTTTGAGACAACACACGCGTGAAAAGCACTCTGTGAATCCACTGTTCAACTCCATGCTTCCTGTATATTCTTTCCACCATGAAAGCCGCACAAATACTCCGCAGAAAATCTCTGGGCTATCTGACGGAAAGTCCCGCCCGTCCTGAATGCCCCTTCCCGCTTGCCGACTCCTATTTTCGGCTCCTCCTTAATGCGCCGTCCCTGGTTCGCGAATCCAAAGTCCGTTATATCCGGCAGTTCACGGAGCGCCATCTACAGTGCGTTTGGTATAATCCAAACTTGCGCCCTGCACAGCTAAAGACAGTGACCGGCGAAACGGTTATTATTGAACATCCCGGCACATGGAACCTGGAGTCCGGTCCGGATTTTTTGGGAGCGTTACTGCTGATCAATGGTGATCGCCATCTTTCGGGTGATGTGGAAATTCATATCGACGCATCGGACTGGAAACAACACAGGCACCACGAGAACCCCGAATACACCAATGTCCGTGTCCATGTAACGTATCATACCCCGCGAAAGCTCCCGGATCTTTTCCCACCCGGAACCATTCACATTGCCCTGCATGATGCGTTGGAATCCAACCCTTCGTTCGACTTTGACCTCATCGACCTTTCTGCCTATCCGTACAACGTTCCAGGAGAAAACACCCCCTGCCGAAACGCCCTCTGCGGGTGGCCGGCCGAAAAAATCGAAGCACTGCTGGATTCCGCAGGAGAAGCCCGATTACTGATTAAATCGGAACGGATGGAGAACGAACTGAAACGACTTCCGCCCGATGGACTGCTCTATCGGGAAATGCTTACAGCATTGGGATATAAAAACAATAAAAGTGCCTTTCGTTTGCTGGCGGAACGAGTTCCTTTGGATTCTTTGCGCGACACGGCGGAAGGGGATATCCTGAAGGCGTATGCTCTTCTTGCCGGGGTTTCCGGATTACTGCCGGCCGACATCAAACCGCAGTGGCCGGAACCGGCACGATTGTTTTTAAGGAAAATTTGGGACCTTTGGTGGCGGCTTCCCGATGAATGGCACAACAAAATGCTTCCACGCGGCAGTTGGCATTTGTCGGGCACGCGTCCAGTCAACCATCCGCTTCGCCGTTTAATGGCTGCTGCGTCTTTATTTGCCGACTCCTCCAACGACATCGTCGCGTTGATGGATGAGTGGACAAGCAATCACAACCCTTTTTCTTCAAAACCGTTCCTCGAACGATTGCAGGTGAAATCCAATACCTGGTGGGACCATCACCTGTCATGGAAGGGAGCGTATTCAGCAACGCCCATTTGCCTGATTGGTTCCGAGCGCGCCGGGGCCATATGTGCCAACGTCATTTTCCCCCTTTATTGCGCACGTACGAAGCGCCAAATGGATCGGGAAATGTTAACAAACGCTCTGCCCCGTGAATCGGACAACAGTACCATTCTCCAAACAGCATTTCTCTTGTTCGGTCGGGATGCCCCGGAATCTCTGTATCATTCGCCATTGCGCAGACAGGGTCTCATTCAAATTTTCCAGGATTTCTGCCTCCATGATCGATCCCGGTGCAGGTTCTGCCCTCTTCCCGAGCAAATTATTCACTTTCAGGAGAATTCACTTCCTGTCGATATGAAGTGACCCTGGATTGAACCAACGGTGTTTCTCGAAAGAGTCTGGCCAAACCGCATTCTACATAATGCTGATTACCACATCATCCGACGCGGCGCCTTGATCTTGCGTGGTGCTTTCCACATGTTGATACGATGGCAGATGGCGGTAATACACCATTAACGAAAGCGACGCCAGACAGGTGCTGTACACATACCCGCCCTCCCCGGAACCCGTTTCTTTACTTGTCGGCCAGGGCCAATATCCCTCTTCATGCTGATTACGCACATATTGGGCTGCAAAACGGCTGTTCCAGGCATCCCATGTATTCCCCCCTTCATGAAACTTGGCTTGAGTAATGTAGTACCATCCGTACAACGGACTGCTGATGGGCTCTTCCCAGCTGCATGTCACCATCTTTAACGCTTTCAGACCGCCTTTTGCCTCCTTGGATTCACCATCACCAAGCAACTGCAGGCACAGAGTCGCCACCCCGGTCATGTTATCATTCATCCCCTGCACCCCGGTATACCCAAAAGACCCTGTTTCCGCATTATACATTTTCGTCTTCAGTCCCTGCCCGGCCTTCTGCATGGCTTCCTTCATCCCCGGAACCGTAATGCCCGACATATAGGCGGCTTTCAGCGCCTGTATCATCCATCCACTGACAGAGGTGTCGGAACGATCTCCCTTCTTCCAATCATAATCCCACAAGCCATTCGCCTGCTGTCCCTGAATGATGTGCTCAACGGCCTTTTCCAATACCGGCTTAACCATCGGTATCCGCGTCAGCGAATAAGCTTCGGCCAACGCGTAGGTGGCCATGGCTTGGGGATAGACCAAATGGCCCCCACCCCCGATTTGACCATCCTTCTGCTGCCTGCTTACCAGATACTGAATAGCTTTGGTGACCGTTTCGCCGAATTCTTCCGACGATGGCGTTTCGCCGTGTGCCAGGAACGTCAAGATCGCCAAGCCGGTCATGGCGTCCGTGTTTTTCTCCCAGCTTCCATCCGGGCGTTGTTGGGATTTGAGCCACCGCAACGCTTTAACTACAGCCTTCTCCGCATGTTGCCCATACTTACCGCCATACTTGCCCAGGGCCGCCGTACGCCCGGAAGCTGATCGCCCGGCATACAGCCCTTTCATGACCAAAGGACTGGACACATCCGTCGAAATGTCCAGTGCCGCAAAATCCACCGCCGTATCCATGCTGGGTGCCGCCATCGTATCAACGCTTGGAGGGGCCTCCACGTCCATGTTGATATCCGATGGTATATCCACGTCTTCCATTTCCGGAAGCTCTTCAAGCATTTCCAGTTCCTCCTGGATATCCTCCAAGTCGGTTTCCACCGGCTCGGTCATAATGACTTCTATTTCCGCCGTTCGTTCTTTCGATTCAAAAACCATATATTTGACCATGATAATTACCACAACAATATTGAGGATCACCCCGACGATGGGGCCCCACATATGGTCCAAATAGTTTTTTATTCTGGGATCAATCCTAAGGCCCATAACGGCTCCTGTTTTTTATTAATTGGCGCTTAGTACCGATAAATTGTTCAAACCCGATTTCGCGCACAAATCCAACACATTCACCAAATGCTTGTGAGGCGAAAGCGAACCACATGTGATCAATATGGTCTGATTTTTATCCAGCGTGGCTAACTTCCCGAGAAGGGCATCCAGCTCCGCCAGGGATACCTGCTTGTCGTTAATCGTGAACCCGTCAGGAAACACCACAATACGGATCAATTTGGGAGGCGTTTGCTGCTGTTCCGTCGACGCCTGGGGCATCGGTCGCGACACATCCAGATTGGCCGTCACATCCACTGGCTTCATCGTAACGATGAAGTAAATGAGCAACTGAAAAACCACATCAATCATGGGCGTCATGGGTATTTCAGGATTTTCGGCCTGAGCTTTTTTACGTTGCCGCGCCATACCTCAACTCCTTCACTTGGCATCCTTCGCCAGCTCTTTTGTGGCAGCAAATTTTATCTTCCACAACCCGGCCATAGAGCAGGCATCCATCACTTTTTTCACGTCCCCGTGTTTGGCCTCTCCATCGGCGCGAATGACGACCGGAACTGTTTGTCCAAATTCGGCCACGGTTTTTTTCATGATGCTTCGCAAATAATCCGTAGAGACATATATGCCCCGTCCAAATTGAATACGCCCCGCATCATCCAGTTCGATGGTCACCGTTCGTGGGTCCTTGTCCTCTACGGCCGGACCGTGCGGTGCAAGTGCCAAACGTATTTTTTCGTCGAACGATTTCCGGTCCATGTCAGCCGTCGTTACGAAAAAAATAATCATTTGGAATACGACGTCAATCATGGGCGTCATATTAATCCCGGGCTCCTGCCCACCCACTCTTTTTTTTCTTCCCATGAATAACCCCTCGGATTAGGACTGCGACGATCAACTCGCGTTATTCGGAAACGACTTCCACGTTGCGCAATACCTTAATCAAGTCCATGGTTTTCGCCTCCATGCCGAGGATAATCGTCATGGCTCTGTTTTTGAAATAGTAGTAATAGGTGATGGCCGGAATAGATACGCACAAACCTGCGGCCGTTGTATAAAGCGCTTGAGAAATACTCAGAGCCAGGGCGCTCTGTTGAGCTGCACCGGCCGCCGAAGTAGCCAACGCCGCGAAGGCATAAATCATACCCTGAACCGTTCCAAGCAGCCCCAGAGACGGTGAAATGTTGGCCACCACATTCAAGTAATTCACGCGCTGAAGCAGCTTTTCGCTTTCCATATCTGCCGCTATGCCGACCGCATCCTGAATCGCCTCAAAGCCCTCCTGAACGTTCGTAAATCCGGCCGTCAAAATATTGGACAATGGACCCGGGGCTTCTTCACACTGCTTGATCGCTTTCATGACATCGCCCTGTTCCATCGCTTCCTGCACCTTAGCCACCAGCTCCGGAGGAGCAATTTTTTTTGCACGGACAGTTATATAAGAATCCACCACCAGAGCCACCGCCGCGATCGAACAGGCGAACAGCGCCAACCACAGCAAAATGCCAACCCATCCGCTTCCCACAATCACCTGCCAGAAGCCATCATTGGAAGCCGGTTCGGCCTGGGCGGCATCTCCCGTGAGTTCCGTACCGGGAGCCGGAGCAGCAGCAGCATCCTGCGCATAAACCAGAGCGTTTGAAGCACCAATCCACAGGGATGCCATCAACACAACCATCATCAGCTTTTTAAACATAACCATCTCCTTCATTATCTCCAAGACAACTTGGCTAAACGTCTATTACAGATCTCTATCCTTTTGAAATCCTACATTTTCCCCCGAGCCTGCTGAGCATATGCCGTATCGGGATACTGCTCGACCAATGAACGATAAACACCCTTCGCACGCTCATCCCGCATGGACTCCAGCCCCTCGGCCACTTTGAACATCGCCTCCGGCTGGGATGCCGCAACATCTTTAAAGAACACCATGGTTCTCATATAATCCATCACGGCCGGCTCCATCTGTCCCTGTTCTTTGCGGAGATCACCGCGCATGATCTGCGCTTTGGCAGCATCTTCGCGACTCCCCGACTGAATCAGGGTATTCAATTCCGGTTCCAAAATGGCGTATTTTCCTGATTTCAACAAAACCCCGCGGTATGGCCATGCCACTTCGGGCATCTCCTTAAGCTTTGGATTCGAACGAAAAACATCTTCATAGGTTAATCGTGCGTTTTCATAATCACCCTGTTGGGCGTATACCTCCCCCAACATAAGGCGAGCTTTCATATCCCACTGAAGATTCTTATACTGAATGGCAATATCTTTCAGCAATTTGACCGCATCATCATATTTTTTCGAAGCTAAAAACTGCTGCGCCTGCTTATATTCAGCCGGCTCATCCGCCACAGCCCGAACGTAGGATCCCTTCGTAAAAGTCAATGGTCCTTTGTCGGTTGTCAGCACAATGTCCCCATTCGCCTTGGAACGTATTTCGGACCCCTGTATGGTTTGTCCCTGTGGCGTGACCACATAGGCGGCATGGGCCGCTTGAACAGCGAGGCTCATCCACATCCACACCCATGGATTCCGTATTTTCCTGAACAGTATGGCAGCTATACCCATTGTCGCACTCCTCTCTACATATACGATCCGCCCACATGATAATCCCGCCGTCCGAATCACTGCAATGCCGCTAGCCGAATGGCTTCCCTTCGAGCATTTCGAACGTACTCCATTTTCAAGCCACTCGGAAATAACTTCTCATATAGATCACAGCTATCCTGAACATCCTGATACTTCTTATTCTCCATGCTCAACGGAATGCTGAGGAGTATACACTCTTCAATGATAGGACGTAAACTTTCGTTTTTTGCGTCCGCCAAAAGAACCACTCGCTGGAAGGAGGCTATAGCCGCGTCCGTGTTCCCCTGCTCCTGTTGCACGTTCCCAAGAATCAGATTGGCGCGGTTTATCAATACCGGATCACTGGAATACTTAAACACATCACTGAGCGCCTCCGTGGCTTTTTGGGAATTACCCGTTGCACGGTAGGCATTACCCAGCACAAATTTGGCATCATAGAATAACCCGGATTTTGGGTAACGGGTCATTAAATCTTCAAACGTACTGATGGCTTTATCGTACTGCTGTTGCTCATAGTAAGCCGTCCCTGTACCGAACAACGCCGGCTCCAACAGGGCACGATCTTCCGTTGCGCCCAAAACTTCCGCATAGGCCAGAATCGTCTCGGGATAAAGCCCTGCAGTCAGCATTAACTGCCCCACTCCCGCAAAATTTGTTGGTTTGTAGGAGCTTTTTTTGCTCAACATATCCTGAAAGGCATTTCGGGCAACGTCAAGCTTTCCCACCTCCATAGCCGACTTGACCAACGAGAAAAGGGCATTCTCTCCCTCGGGAGAATTGGGATATTTGGAGGCCAAGTTGTTGAACGTCTTAACGGCTTCGTTGAACGCATTAAGCTCCAACTGAATGGCTCCCATACGCGCCATAGCTTTCGGGGCCAATTCGGAATTGGGGAATTCCGTCAAGAACGCCTGAAAAAACTCCAACCCCTTCTTGCGCAGCGGAACCACCAGGTTGTCCGGTTTTTTTACCTGCGAACAACAATAACCCCTATAAAAACAGGCTTTTTCATAAAGGTCCCTGTTTTTTGCAGCGGCATCCGCCGACGTGTTGTACAAACTGTCCGCCGGCTTCAACCACCCAATCAACACATTAAAACACTTCAACGCTTCAACATAATTATCCAGCTTCATGTACGAATCGGCTAGACAGAACTGCGCTTTGGCTCTGTCGTGTCCGGGTTGCACCGTTTGGAGGTAGGCCGAAAAACCACGTACCGCCTGTTCATAGTTTTTGTTGGCATATTCCGTCCATGCCAAATTGCTCATGGCCTTAATGGAAAACCGATCCGTTGGGTATTCATCTGCCAATCGCTTGAAGTAAATAGCTGCCCGGGCTTCGTCGTTATTCTGCTTAAAGGTACTTGCCAATGTGTACAGAATCTGCCCTGCCAATTCATGCTTCGGGAAGTATTCAATATATCGGTCGCAAAGGTAGACATAGATCTCATTATTCTTCTGTTCGTAGAAAATCTTGGCAACCGCAAGTATTCCCTTGGCCGCCAGATCATTTCCCTGATACCGCTCCCCCAAATAGAGAGCCGCCGTTTTTGCCATCAAACCGTCATTTTCGTAGGCATAGCACTGGGCCAGGTTAACCAGCGCATTCAGGCTCTGTGGAATATCAGGATAATGGGCCAAAGACTTTTCGTACTCCACTCGGGCCTCTTTGTAGCTCTTGTTCCTATAGAGGTTGTCCGCCATCTTAAACGCCTGCTGACCGGCCTGGGACTTGTTTTTCCCCAAATCCACTTTGACGTCCTTGCCATAGTCCTTCTTCAGTTTGGCAATGATGGCCTCTGCTTTTATGCCGGCGTTTGGCCCAAAATCACTCTCCCCATACTTAACGAACACATTGTAGTATTCCATCAGCGCTTTGCTGTATTGCGCCACGGCGTCGTCCGTTTTTTTCAGCGCATCGGCGTTATCTGCGTTCTTTTCATATAACGAACCCAGCAGATAGCGGGCCTCCGCCATTGGACTTTCCTTCATGGGAAGCCCGGATTCTTTCAAGTACTCATCCACCTGCTTGAGCACATCCATGTAGTCTTCCAGTGTCTTCTGGGCACCGGCTGCATTTCCCCGCAGCAGTTCGATGTGTGCCATCGTGCTGATGGACTGACCGAACCAGATATCCATGCCTCCCCATTGCAAATCCGTGCAGATCTTCTGGGCCTCGTCCAGGCATTGATCTCGGTCCGCCCCCTGTGCTTTTTCGGCGGCCATAAGGTAAAGCTTTGCGCAGTCCGCCAAAATCTGCCGTTTCACCTGCCCATCTGGATTTGTCGCCAAAATACTTCTAAAAGAATCAGCGGCACCTTTATAATCACCGGCATCCTGTAACATCTGGCCGAATTGATAAGCCGACTCACGATAGAAACGCAACAAATCGGGATCGGTGGGGATGCGCCCTTTGTAGTGTGTAAAAAACTTGTCGTAAATAGCCCGCGCTTCGGCCATTTTCCCGATGGCATAATAGGCGCCGGCCAAAGCCAACTCGATGGCCTGGGCCTTCGGATCCCCAGCCGGCATCGAATTTAAAATTGCCCGAGCCTCATCAAACTTCCGGTTACCGATCAGAATCTGAGCATTAACAATTTTAACGCTCGGTTCCATTTCCGGATTCTTCATCAGCACCATCTTCACAACCTTATCGGCGTAGTCGGAAAACCCAAGCTGAACAAGGCCGGAAGCGAACTCTAAATCACGCTGTGGTGTATCCGCCATACCCCGATGACCTGCGAACAGCAACCCCGCAAGGACGGCGTAAGAACAAAAACGGCGACCGGATAATCTGCTTTTTGCATTAATCATACACACGCCTCTCTCCGGAAGAGTTCCAACATATGCGATCACAGCTCCTCAGCCGCGACACACTAGCAATGTGTCGGAGTATAGAGGGCTGTGTACATCCAGTCAAGGCAGCCGCGCCCTTTTATAATTCCACGCAGAATGCCACCCTCGCCTCGATCTCGGCAGCAATGTGGCGTATGATTTCCGCTGGAATCATGCGGTTCACCTTGAGAATGGCAATTGACGATTGCCCCTTGCTGTCGTGAGGATTGCGCACATCATCAATATTGATTCCCTCCCGGGCAATCGACGCGCCGATTTTTCCCAAAACGCCGGGCCGATCAGGATACTCAAATACAGCCGTATACCCCTTCGGTTCAAAGTACAGTTTATGGTAATCATCAATGCGGGAAATCATCAGCGTTCCCTCGGTGACCGTCCCCCGGATGCTGACCTGGCGCAGCGTACTCGCATCCGAATGCCCCGTCATATCCACGGTAATGCTGTTGGTGAACCCCTTGTCCACGTCGGTTGACCGGTTTTCATAGGTGATCCCCATGTCCTTCAGGTAGACAACGGCGGCACGGTCATCCATAGAGCGATCAAAATCCTTGCCGATGGCGGCGACCATGGGAACAATCAGCCATTTGGCATAGGGTTGAAGATCCCCGTAAAAGCTGGTCTCAATACGGTCAAGACTGCGATCCGCCCCAAGCATACACCGGCAAAGACGAGCCAGAGTATGAGCCAATTCACAATAGGCTTCATCCAGTCCCTCAGGAATATCCCGGTTCACCACATAGGATGTAATGCCCTTGTCATCATATTCAATCAGCTCTTCAGCAGCACGACCAGCTGCATTCACATCCGCCTCGGCCGTGCTTGCACCCAAATGCGGCAACATAATTTTTGCAACATCCGCGATGCTCTTTGGGCCCTCTTCGTCTTTCGGATATACATCGTTCAGAAACCGGATGTTCTTCTCCGCCACTGCGCTCCTCAAATCATTTTCCTCAACGATTCCGGACCGTGCGCAATTAACCAGCGTAGCGCCTGGCTTCATAAGCCCAAGCAGCTGTTGATTCACAATGCCCCTGGTCTCATCATTTTCCGGTATGTGAAGGGAAACATAGTCAGCCCGCTTAAACAGATCCGGCAGGTCGACCATTTCCACGCCCATTTCCCGTGCGCGCTCCTCGGAAATCATCGGATCATAACCAAATATTTTTACCTCAAAACCGCTCAACCGCCGGACCAGCAACCGTCCGATCGCCCCCAACCCGACAATGCCCACGGTTTTATGGCTGAGTTCGCGCCCCATGAACTTCTTTTTATCCCATTTCCCTGATCGAGTCGACGCATCGGCCTCAATAATTTGGCGGGCATCCGCCAGAATAAGCGCAACCACCTCTTCGGCCACAGCATTGGCGTTTGCCCCGGGCGTATTCATCACATCAATGCTCTTTTTGCGCGCATGGCGGGTATCTATCGTGTTATAGCCGGCGCCCGCACGAATGATGACCTTCAACCTCGGCAACGCGTCAATCACTGCTGCCGTAATTTTTTCACTGCGGACAATCATGGCATAGGTATCCGTATTTTCTGCGACCAGCTTTTCCAGCGGAATTTCATGGCTTTGAACCACGTCATATCCGCCGTGTTGTTTGAGCATGTCCTGAGCGATTCGATTCAGTTTCGTCGGTATTAACACTTTTTTCATATTCATTTCCTGTTCTGCAAATAGAGGGCTTTTGTTTAAAAGGAGCCGGAGAATAATCTGAACGCCAAACGAAAATCAAGCGGGCAAATCATCACATCATGCGATATATGAGCAATCCTTTGGAGTAAAACATATCAGTCCCCTGCGTCATCCGCCTGAGGCTGATATCCATAACGGTCCCCGTACCCATAGGCATGATCATAATTGCTGAAGTATGAGTCTTTCTTAAAGTCCACATCATTCACCACGACGCCGATCAGGTTGGCGCCGACTTCTTGAAAATGCTGCATGGCATGCCGCAATGCCTTTCGCCTGCTCCTGCCAGGACGACAAACAAGAACTACACACCCGGTTGATCCGGCAAAAACCACGGCATCACTCACAATGCCATAAGGCGGCGAATCAATAACCACTCGTTCGTAGTGCGATCTCGCCCACTCAATGAACTGCCGGACACAATGCCCTCCCAGCAATTCCGCCGGGCTGACATTTGTAACAGCCCGGCTGCCAACTACGCTGAGATTCGGACAATCCGTCTCAAAAGGAAGGGCGTCAAACCGGGCGGCATCTCCCTCCGCCAAGACCGAAATTAAACTGGGGGTCTTCTCCGGCATTTTCCAAATATTGCCAACACGCGGACGACGAAGATCCATATCAATTAACAGGGTTTTCTTGCCGCTTTTCGCCGACATAATCGCCAGATTGCAGGAGACAATCGTCTTCCCTTCTTCCGGCATGGTACTCGCGACCAGAATCGACTGGCTGGTCTCCCTGTACTGCGATGAATCCAGGATGGCTCGCACCCCGGCAAAAGCTTCCGCCACCTGGCTGAATTTATCGACCAGGCTCAGGCGGGCCATGTCTTTTCGTTCTCCGACATCATGTACACGCGGAACCAATCCCAGCACTTTCAATCCCAGATTCTGCTCAATGTCCATGCTGCTGGCGACATGATCCTCCAGAGAATCCGCAAACATCGCCAACGCGCCACCGACAAGCAAGCCGATGCAAATCATAATCAGCAGAACGCGAAACGGACGCGGCTTCACAGGGGAACTGGGGAGTGCTGCCCATTCGACCACTTTGATGGTCGTCGTCGTTTCGTCCGCTGAAAGCCGTGCCTCTTCCATGCGGTTCAGAATTCCCTTGTAACTGATTTCCGCTGCTTCCCGCTCTCTTTCCAAGGCCTGAAGCTGCGTGTGTACCTTCACAATCTTCAGCTCCATTTCTGATGCGTCATGACGAAGCTGCTCCACCCTCGCGCTCAAGCTCTGCACCTGTTTTTTCAACAAACGCAGATTTGACTCGGCCGATTGCTTAGAGCGATTGATCGCGCTCACTACCTGTGCCCGGCAAGCCGCAGATTCCTCCAGCTTGGATTTCACTTTTGGGTGTTGTTCCGTATAGCGGGTGAGTAGAGAGTTCAGCTCCGCCTGCGACAAAATCCAGCGATCCATCGCTGACCGTATTTCTTCCAGCCGCGGCGTGTCGGGAGGCAGTTGGCCGGATTTCTCCGGCTCTCCTTCGATGACGGCCAGCAAATCACACAAATCCTGTGCCAGCACCGCCTCGCTCTCAATGCCCACCATGGTTTTGTTATAATCAAGCATGGAATCGGCAATGGTCTTTCGTTGCGTTTCGAGTACATCGATGTTGTTCTCGGCCCGTAATTCCAAGAGCGCCCTGTCCACTTTTCCCAGATTGCCTTTCTGGCCGGCCGCCTGCTCCGTTAGCCACTCCACGGCCTTTTCGGAATCCCGCCGATTTTCTTCATACGCCAGCTTTTCGGCAGCCTTCGCCATAATATCGGCACCCAGCGCAGCCATCTCCGGATCGGGGTCTTCAAATGACATCTTCATGAGCTGTGATCTTCGTATCAGCGTAAAATCACTTTTCCGTTTCAACCAGCGCTTCAACGCATTTCGCTCCATGTCAACTGGGCCCCGCGCGGCAAGAAATTCGGTGGCTGCCAGTTCAAACATGGTTTCCCCTTTGAGTCGCTCCAAACGGGTATTAAACACCTCTTCCGTTCTATAATTACGGGAATCATCGATGATCGCTCCCTGATTGCCCGAAATACGGGGACGACGCACACTCAGCTCAACGATGGTGGAGGCCTGATAAATTTTTGTGGCCGTCAGCAAATACAGGACAGCCATGGCCAGAAAAAACACCGCAGAAAGCGTTATCGTCAACCATTTGCGTTGAATGACTCGAAGCAGCCGCTGCAGCGTGATTTCGCCGAACAGTTCGCCGTCCGAAGCCGCACGGCCATAATAGGACCCCGCATATTCTGCTGTCGGCTGACCGTAATAAGGCACTGAACGCTCAGGTTTTTCGTTCCAGTATTTCTGTACGTTGTTTCTGGCGGCATCACGCTTGTGTTCGTCATTCAATTCGTCCGTCATTATCCCGTCCTCGTTTTAACAGCGGTTCGCATCATCGCACATCACCCCAACCAAGGCTGCAATAATTAGCCAATAGTATTGGTTGGCTGGGCACCGAAAAGGCAAGTCGATAATACTATGCAGGAACATGCACCCCAAGCCCAATAGCGAAAAAAGGATCAAAGAGTGCCCGCAAATGCACCGCCGTTGTTTTACAATGGGATACATCAGCACCAACACGGCCCCCGACAAACAGGCAAATCCCACAACGCCGAATTCTACCAAATAGTTTAATGCGTCATTATGCACGTTGGCATATCCGGTGCGAACCGTCCATTGTTCCACCGGAATATATAGTTTTCGCAGATAGCGGAACCCCCAACCTCCACACCCAAAGACGGGATAATCTTTCCAAACTTCCACAGCAGCTTTCCAAAGCGGATACCGGATCCCCGTCAATGATTTAGCTGGTGGATTCACTATTTTAGTGATGCTCAACTCCGTCCAGGCTTTTTTTAATTCTGTTCCAATGTCCTGCCCGGCCATCCCATAAATTATGGCGAGCATTAGAATAATCATGGCGGCCCCACCAACGCTCCAATTCAGTTTTTGGACGGGGGTTCCCTGCCTGATCACATGACGCACAACATAGGCCGCAACAAAAAGCAGCATCAGAACCGCCATGATGATCCCTGCTCTGCTCAGCGACAGAATGGCACCAAAAAAACAAAGCATGGTGCTCAAAACACAGATCCAGACAAACCTCTTATGCCCTGGCTTTTTAAAAAAGAAAAAGCTTAGGCCGCACCCCAGGCAAAAGGTTAACACGAAAAATGACGCCGCATGGTTTGGATAACCAAACGAACTGAAGAAATAACCCGGTAAATAATGAAACCAGAATTGATGCTTTGTTCCGCTAAGAAATTGAAGCACCCCCAACACCGATAAAAGCCCCGCATTAACCAGCAACACAAGCAAAACGCGCACAACAGCCTTCTCGGACCACCGCCAATGCCGTATTACGAGAAGACATATCCACGCCGGAAAAAACCAGCAAATCATTTGCGACGCCTCATCGCGATCAATCGCCGAAGGCCACCCGGAATGCGGCGGCGGACCATATATCCACCCGCCAGACACATCGTCCAATATCAACGTTCTTCCGGCATTTAACCACTGTGTGATCAGCAAACCCATGAAAACAATCGCACAATAAAGGATCGGATCATTCCACAGGCCCCGGGTTTCAGTACGTTGCCATTCAACCCCATGATGCAATCGGATATAGGCCACCCAGGCACAAATCGCCGTAATCAGTCCCAAAGCCGTCAACACCCATCGTTCTTCAAAGCCGCGCCCCGAACGATCCCAAGAGGCTATAATGGGAAGTAAAGCCGTAAAAATGATTCCGCACTTTTCGCTGTTTGTCAGTCGCAGGTGACTTTTCGGTTTCATGACAAAAAAAAGAAGGGCGTTTTTCAACGCCCTTCCTCTCAATGATAAGCACTGGTTATGTTTGGTAATCCGGATCCGGACGCGGCGGAACAGGTGTCGGCGTCGGAACAGGAATCGGAGTCGGCGTCGGGCTTATCCCTTCATCTTCCGGCTTGTCTTCCTGACTATCCATGTCCCCTTTCACAAAAGAACCCACGCCCTTACCGTCGCCTTTTGCGCCCTGTTGCTGCTGCTCCTGCCTGACCTCTGCAATAGCCTGCTGAATCTGTTCGGCAGCCGAAGGAACCGCAGCAATAACCGCAGTTTCCACAGCACTTGCGGATTCGGGTACCGCCCGTACAACCGCCGCCGCAATCGCCGCGGCGCCATCCGGAAATGCTGTCGCGGCCGCCACCGCAATTTCCGCCGCCGCAGAAGGAACAATTTCAGCCAGTGCGGCCGCTATTTCTGCCGCACGATCCTGCATCAGCGCGGCAGCAGCCGCCGCGATGGCTGCCGCAGCATCCGGCGCCAAAGAAGCAGCCGCCTTGACCGCCTCAACAGGATCCATGCCTCCCTGAATGGCCTTTTGAACCGCTTGGTCCGGTGGCATGTTGGCGGCAATATCCGCAGCGATGTCCGCATTGACCGTTGACAACACAGCACCCAAACAAATACCGGAAAGTACCATCATCATTTTTTTCATATTCATATATCCTCCTTACTTTTCAAGTAGCCTGATCAGTATCGCAACTGCAAACCCACAGCGGCCTTCCACTGATTGTAGTCCTCGATGGATGAATCTGTCGTCAAATAAGAAACGGCGGCATAGATATTAAAGAATTTAACGGGGGGGTTATAGTCCACGCGAAGCTGAGTACCATAGTGCTTGGCGTTGTCGTCCTTCATCTCATTGCCCACCTGAACTTTTTCCTGGTAATCATCCTCGGAATAGGATCCGGAAAGGGCCAATTGAATGGCTTTGGTCATGGAGAAGTAACCGCCCAGCGACATAGCTGTCACTTCTTTGGTGTTGTCTCTGTACACCGAGGCCGGATAAATCCCATTCTTCCCAATAGCTCTTATGGTCAATTTGTCCGTTGCGGCCCATGACCCATTCAGCGAATAATTGAAAATGCTTTTATTGTCCGAGCCGGCGACACCACTGTCATAGTATTCACAGCCGCCTTCCGCACGAACCTGCGTCTTCATCGTGGGCTTGTAATCCATACCCAGTCGCGCGATGGCCAGCTCCGATTTGTCACTGAACCCATCACTGTCCTGAACGCCATACTTACCCACCAGCAAAGCGGCTGTCTTTTCGGTGACCAGATACCGGACATCGGCTTTCGCGCTGTGTTCATTCCAGTTGTAATATCCCGACTCCGTATAATCCACGTTGAAGTATTTGTAGACGGCGTCTGCTTCCACTTTGTCAGTAAAAGCCTTGCCAAGTCCGGCATCCACGTTCCAAATATCACGCTTTGCCCTTTCGGACCGATCACCGCTCAAATCCAGAGCCACTTCCTCCAGATTCATCGAATCGACATTACCCGGCGTACGATCATAATCGTCCAGCTGCGCATACTTTTCATAAATGGCCAACGCAACCATATCACGCATGCCGAGAGTCATTCCAAGGCTTTGGCCCCAATCATCTGCGTTCTTGTCGTCACAATCTGCATAGCGCCTCATTTGTCCCCACAGACGCCCGCCAAAGTCCAGCATCTCGGTTTTATTGGCCGCCGACACACCAATGTCCCCTTCAGCAATATAGTCATCCTTGGTATTATCGTCTGTTTGGTAGACGTTCGAATCGTATTTGCCGGTCAGGTCGACAAACGGGACCAGTGTCAAATTCTTTATCTTGATACCATCCCCCGGTTCCGCAACCGCAGCACCAATCAGAGATGAAATGCATGCGGCGGTTGAAAGACTGATTTGTACTGCACTTTTCACGTTACCACTCCTCTTTTCCATTGTGTATAATTGGCCGTCGCTTCCATCCCTATGCGATACGCGGTGATACTGATAAACACGCAGCCAAACGCATCACTGTGCTCGGAATATAGTCGCGATCAACACGCCCATTCAAGATTATTTTTAGATCAAATTAGAATAACATTTCTGGCACATAGACGATATCACCGGGTTGGAGAATCATGTCATTTTGCACCTCGCCCCGTGATCCAACGCTTCGTAAATTCACGTCAAATTGCTGCGCCGGTTGCCCGTTCCGTTCCGGACGTGTCACGCGTATCCCGGTATCCTTGGCGCTGGTATCGAATCCATCAGCAATCTGTATAGCAGCGCTCACCGTCAGATCCTGTGTGGGAGGGATGTTCACCTTCCCCGGATGCTTTACCTTTCCAAGCACGGTCACATACCCCCAGGGCGATGCGGCCTCTTGCTGGTCATCCACCACATACTGAATGACCACCTGGGGATCTCGGAAGAAAGTTTTGTACTTCTCTGTCAGTTGATCCGACAACTCATCCAGCGTCATTCCGGAAACGGCAACCCGGCCCAATAGCGGAAGGGTCAAATCTCCCGCGCTGGATATGCGGCGCGCAGGCTCATCAATTTCCTTCTCCCCATTTACCAGCACACCTATTTGCAAAACGTGCCCGGCCTTCATGCGGGGATGAGATAATAATGCACCGGGTGGCTGCCCATCCCCGTTCTCGTCCGGGCGATCCGCTTCTTCCAGTTCGTTCGCTGTATCATCGGGAACCACTGTCTCTGATTGGTGAAGCGCCTCCATTCCCATGTTCGTTGCCATGGTAACACCGGAACGGCTGATTCCCCGAATCGCTTTCCACCTGAATTCTCGGATCCGACCATCGCACTGCGTGAGCCATTTCACACTTTTTCCCGCGAGTTCATACAACCCATTTTGTTCCCCTGCAGAAAGCCTCCAGCCGGTTCCCTCTGGCATCATCCACAGGACATCACGCCAGTTCACGGACACATCAAGTTTTGTGTCCATCTCTCTCAGCTTCAACACCCCATCAGATGGGATTCCGTGTAAACGAGCCCCATCCAAATCCAAAACGAACGCACCAGAGGGAAGAGGCACCTTGGCTTCCGCAAAATGAATCTGCTTCAAACTTTTCAGTTTTACGGCCAACAGCTCATTGGTTTCTCCGTCTGGTCTGACTGAAATTGCCCGCTCATCCAGCTCCCCCCGCACATAGTCTCCGGATCGCGTTTTGATCGTCACCTCGCCATCCGACTCCACGGTGAGGGATGCTAAGTCAGGAGTGGTGAACAGGTACGCCTCTTCCTGACGCCGGGTCACCATATAGACAGAAAAAGGAACATAAACGGAGACGCTCCTGCCGTCACCCATTTCCACATCCGCCTTTATCCAGGCGCCATCGGTTAACGGTCCGGTATATTTTTCATCACTTGACTGACACTGAACGCCCCCATAAAGGCTCAATTGCTCAAGCGGGCACTCCATGCGAGTGCCAAAGCTATCCGTAACCATCAAACGTTCCCCCTCGGCAGACGCCAAAAGTCCCGCCACGCGCACCCCGTACGGGTATGTAATCTGAACTTCTGTTACGGGTTGCCCGTCCGCATCCGTCTGCCTGATGAAACGAACGTCGTCCAAAGCGCTAAGCGGAATGGCATGCGTCGTTTCCGACAACAGTACTTTTATATTTTGCGGACACGGTTCAATATTAAGAACGCTTCCATCGACCAGCGTAATTTTAGCGAACAATTGGGGATCAACAGTCAAATCACTCGTCTCTGAAAAATGCAATTCAAAGGGCCCCTCTTCCGGAATATTCATCCATTTTTCGGAATCAAAATAATAATACATCAGTCGAGGCGTGATTAACTGGCCAAACAAATAATCACCGTGAACGGTTTGAATTTCGCAAAGATCCGTTCCTTCTTTTCGCTGAAGAACGCGCAGGGATGAGAGCGTATATTCCATCCCGCCGAATGCGGTGTAAATTTTCACCGGCCTGTCTGCCAAGTCGTATGGCTGAGTGCTCCCATCACCCCCCCGATAATCAGCCTTCACATATCGCGCAGGCTCTGCCAATGCCGCAACCTGGAGACAAAATACAGCTCCCAGCAGTAACACAATAAACCATCTCATACTCCACATCGTTCTCTCTCCTTCGGCGTTCATTATCTCATGCACATATTTTCTACTAGGTGGGAATCAATATGTTCCGTCACCCGTATCATTGTGCCATTTGCCTAATCAATGCACAAATACGGTGGATATCTTCATCCTTCATGGCAGACCCCGACGGCAAACAAAGACCATTTTGAAAAACATGCTCGCTCACCGCACCGCCAATCATCCTGTTTTTCGCAAAAACCGGTTGCATGTGCATGGGCTTCCAGACTGGGCGCGACTCAATGTTCTCCTTTTCCAGGCGTTCCCTGATTTCGTTGGGTCCGCAGCCAAAACGCGCCTGATCGATTTGGATCACCGTCAACCAATGCGTACTTCGCGAATAAGATGGCTCCGGCATCAGCGTAATGCCCGGCACATCGCTCAACTCGCGGCTATAGAGATCGAATAGTTGGCGCCGCCGCGCCACCCGTTGCTCCAACACGGTCATTTGGCCAACGCCAACGGCAGCAGCAAGATTGCTCAACCGATAATTGTAGCCAATCTCCGTGTGCTCATAGTACGGAAACGGATCACGCGACTGCGTGGCCAGTTTCCGCGCGTGCCTAATCAGTTCTTCATCATCACTGGCCAGGATTCCACCGCCACCTGTCGTAATAATTTTATTCCCATTGAACGAATAAACTGCCGCATAAGCGCCCCGACCGGCGTGCAGCCATTCACCCTGTTTATTCCGGTATCGTGCTCCCATCGACTCCGCCGAATCACAAAGCAAGGGGACTTCATATTTCCGACACAGGGAAATAAGCTCCGGCATATTGCAGCATTGCCCATAAATATCGGTCGGCACAATTGCTTTAGGCCGATCCCCCCTTTTATCCATTCTTTTCAATTCATCCGCCAGCAGGTTCACGTCCATGTTCCAGGAGTCCTGCTCTGAATCGACAAAAAC
>CAZISY010000011.1:0-2572 GCA_964542025.1 uncultured Verrucomicrobiota bacterium | reverse complement strand
AATATACGTTCAGTTCGATTCATTCAGCAGCTCCGTTTTTTCAGCATCTCGGATCGAAATATCATCTTCCCGAAAAACACTGGCTCTATCGTGATGATCAAAACGCTGAATGATACTCCACAGTTTATTCAGCGCAGCTGGTTCATCCTGCTTTCTAGCCAAAGAAACTAACGCTGCAACCTCCGCACGCAACGTCCCGGCATCCAGGCCCCCGGACATATGCACCTTGATTTTTTCCACGTTGGTCGGGTGAACCTGTTCGCCATGGGCCACGAGTTCTTCATACATTTTTTCCCCGGGCCTCATGCCGGTGAATTCTATGGCAATATCCACCTCCTCCACCCGTCCGGAGAGCTTGATCATTTTTCTAGCCAGATCCACGATTTTCACCGGCTCGCCCATTTCCAAAATATAAACCTCCCCGCCGGAACCCATCGAACCGGCATGGAGTACCAGCTCAACCGCCTCGGGAATGGTCATGAAAAACCGGGTCATTTCCGGGTGCGTCACGGTCAGAGGGCCGCCGGCCTCTATTTGTTTTTTGAATATCGGCACCACGCTCCCGTTACTCCCGAGTACATTTCCGAACCGCACTACCGTTGTTATCGGTTTTTCATATTTTATGGAACTGACGATCATTTCCGCCACCCGCTTGGTGGCTCCCATCACATTCGCCGGACGCACCGCTTTATCGGTGGAAATCATCACCAGCCGTCTGACGTTATGCCGCATGGCAACGTCCACCAGGTTCATCGTGCCCCATACATTGTTTAAAATGGCCCGAATTGGGTGCCCCTCCAGCATCGGCACATGCTTGTAGGCGGCGGCATGATAAATAATATCCGGCACCCACGTTTCCATCAATACGCCTAACCCTGCTTCATCGGTAACAGAACACAGTGCCGGAACAATTTCCATTCCTTCTTTTCTAAGCAAAACCAATTCCCGTTCAATCTCAAAGAGCGGCGTTTCCGCCGCATCTAAAAGAATCATTCGGAATGGGGAAAATCGCATCAGCTGGCGGCAAAGCTCCGATCCGATTGACCCTCCTGCGCCCGTAATCATCACACATTTCCCTGCGACATCGTTTCGCACGAGAGAGGTGTCCAGATTGGCCGGCTCACGTCCCAGCAGATCCTCCAACTGTATCCCGCGAATATTATCCATTGCCGTTGCGCCTGTCAGAATATCATGGAAAACCGGCAAAATGCGAAAACTCAGCTTCTCCCCTTCACAGCCGTCCACCACCTTACGAACCAGCTTCTTGGACACATTGGATATGGCAAAAAGGATATCCGTGACGCCTTGATCCCGAACCACCTTCTGCGCATCCGAGGTACTGCCCAGAATTGGATATCCGCGGATCAGCATATCCTGCTTTGAGGGGTTGTCATCCAGGAACCCGACAATGGAACAAATGGATTCATTATCCCGTTCCAACATGCGCGTTGCCGTCTCGCCAACGTCCCCGGCACCAATGATGAGAACACGCTTGCTCTGTCCGGGAACCGCCGAGCGTATCCGTCGTAAATCTTCCCGAATTACGCGAATGATCATACGTATTCCCAGCAAAAAACCCAGGCACAGCACATAATCCATAATGTAAACAGATCGGGGGACTCCATGCCCCCATACGATAAGCAGAACAAGGACATTAACACCACTGGCCACGGATACCCCAAAAACAATCCGCTTCAAGTCGAATAAGCCCGCATAATACCAAAGGCCTCTATTCACCTTTGTCCAGTCCATGATAAACATTTTGACGGCGAAGCACAGTGGGAGCGTCATGACCATCATCCCGTAATAATTCAACGGAATCCGAAAATCAAAGCGCAGCAAAAAAGCACCGACATACGCCATTACAATCAGGCACGATTGCGCAAGCAGTGCCAAAATCCGATGATGTTTCAGCACCTGCTTAAATAGTACTCCCTCGAAACTCATCCTCATCACTTAATTCTTTCTCCCGGATTTCCAACCACCGTCGCGCCATCCGGCACATCCCGAATAATCACACTACCCGCACCGATCGTACACCACTTGCCGATTTTAACGCCGGGAATCACAGAGCACCCCACCCCCAGCAGCGTCCCTTCGCCAATGGTTACGCCGCCGCATATTCCGCAGTTTGGGCCAATGTGAACAAAATCCTCAATCAGACAATCATGATCTACCGAAGCCGATGTGTTGATAATGCAATGCCTTCCTATGCGACTGTCCGCCTGTACAACAACGCGGTGCATAATCACAGTGCCATGCTCCCACGCCACCGACTCTGCCAAAACAGATGAAGAATGGCAGGCTCGCCCAAAACGGGGTGCGACCTCCTGGGCCACCCTTTTTCGCACGGCATTATCCCCGATGGAAATAATCACCGGGAACTGATGCTTCTCGGAGGAATACTCCCCGATGACTGGAACACCCATCAATTGAATGATGGCAGGATTACGGTCAAACAGGCTGATTACTCGCCCGCCCATGGATCGAATGATGTCCATGACGACCTTGGCATGTCCACTCGCTCCGATTAGCTGAAAAACAGCATCACTCATGAACGGTCCCTTTGAAT
>CAZISY010000010.1:15592-58953 GCA_964542025.1 uncultured Verrucomicrobiota bacterium | reverse complement strand
GGACTGAAGTCAAACTTCCGCCGTTCGGGGTGTTCGTCCTCGGCATCCACGCGAATGGTGCAAAAGCGTCGAGCAAGGTCCTTGGCGGGAGTGACGTTGTTGCCCGTCGCCATGATCATGACGTTTGTGCGCAAGCGAATTTCCTCCGTTTTTCCAAGGATTCGTGCGGTGTAGGTCTGCGCCGTAAAGATGGACGCCAAATCAGAACTGCGCAGGTTGGTTTCCAGATTATCAATGATAAACCCGGTATTTCCTCCCCGCAACAATGTCGCGAGTGTTTTACGCTGTTCTTCCTCCGAAGTGGGCCAGGATGTGAGCGGTAAATCCTGACCGGTCATCGCCCCGACGCTTTCCGCAAGCAACGTTTTTCCGTTGCCATAAACGGGAGCGTTGACGAAGAAGCCCGGCGCAAGTGGAAGTACGGGACGGACCGCCGTTGTGAGGATGGCGGCCAGTAGCGCGGCGCGAGCGGAAGGCGTCGTGATCGGGAAGAGTCTGAATGGATTCCAAAGACGCACAGCCGCCGCCCTAACTTCCTCCATGGTAGGTTCCAATGCCACATGCGTCACGTGGCAGCGTGGATCGACATGCAAAATCAGTCTCGATAAGGGATCATATCCCGGCTGATTCAGGATGCTTCCATCCAATCGCATGATCGGATAGTTCACAATACCCTCCAACTCGGCAAACTTCCACTCGTTGCGCTTGTAGCTTGTGATTTTTTGGGCCACCTTTGGCGGAGCATCTGCGAATGTGATTCCATTTTCGGTGCGAATATGAAAACGGAAGAGTTTATCAAGCTCATCCTCCATCTTCTTCGGGTCGAGGATGATTTGCACCCTTCCGCCTTCGATGGTTGCCAGCGTGTCACAAGAACTGTAGATGCTGTTGGACGATGCCATAAGGGACAGGCAACGACTCGCCAAGGCCGTGGAACCGCCGGGAACAATTTCCAGAGGCACCGGTTGTGGCGTAAGGTTGAAAAGCTGTCCGCCATGAGCCAGAGAGAAGATGTTGGGCTTTGCGCCGTTGAGATATATTTTCCCAACAGGTCGGCCTCCATCATAATCAGGTTCCAGCGGGTCGAAGCAGCACAGACCATTATAGATGCTGGGTTCCGCCAGAATTTCTGCGACCGTGGTTTGAGTGCCGTCTTCCAGTATAACGGGGAAGCTGGCCGTCAAGATCCGCTTGTCGGCAGCCGTATCAAGAACAATCTCATATTCGACCATGTTGGCATCGGTTGGAGCTTTATTCTTGAAGTCCTTTTTCCACTCCTGCCGGATAGCATACGCCTTGTCACCCACAAGCCTTTTGGCAGGACCTCGAAGACTCTTCAACTGTATCTTCTCCTGGGGATTAAGATCCTTTAAGAGCTTCTTCGTGTCCAGTGGTGCAGCATGATTGTTGTGGGCTTCTGCAGCCGGCCTTCGCTGAGAAAGCGGCTCAATCGTGCGGGCACCCGCACAAAAGTCAAAATGCTCGGGATCGAAAACGCTCATATCAATCAGGCTCCGTTCGAGGAGAACCCCGCTCTTACTGATTTTGTAATGAAGACACCCCTGCACCTTCAAACGCTCGCCAAGGATCCGACCAGCCCGAGGAATATCTTCGGCATTTGCAACCAGAATATATACCCGCTTGCCTCCTTCGCCTTTCAAACAGTCCTCGCCATTGTGAATAAATGTTGAGGCTGAATGAGCAGTAACAAAAGGCACCGAAGACTCAAAGTCTTTGATAATGATGTCCAACAGCCGAAAGACGGAATCCCATGAGGTGTCTGGGTCGCCAACCTCTTCGCCGGGATCAATGTCCAGCATGAGCCAGCCGGGACCATTCGGAAACCCGAAACAGGAACGCGTCCGCGTTATGTCTTCGGGTTTTGCGGTCTCGGTTGACGCGATGGAGCCCTGTTGCTTGCCGTTAAGGGGCAGCCCATAAGCAACTGCCTGGTTAGTCTGCATGCCCTGCAACACGTCTACGAATGCCTGCGGAGTCGGAACGTCGAGCACGTCAAACGTTCCCCTAACCAGTTGGCCACCCTTTGATTTTACGAGCTGGCCATCATGGTCGAGACTGAAGGTTTTGGTCAGGTGCTGCGGAATGGATGCTGATATTTTGGTGATTCTCACGCCACACCCCTTTCCGTTCCGAAGTCACAGAGTTGCTGAACTTCGTCCAGATCAAATCGCAAGCGCCGCTTGCCGATTTTTATCGCTGTGAGTAACCCTCGTTTGGCATACCGCTTGACGGTCGTCGGGCATGTCTCAAGGAGAGCTGCCGCTTGTCTCGCTGTTCCGAGACGGCGCTTTTCCTGCTTGCGCTCAAGGGTCTTAATCGCTGCTTCTAACTGTTCCGGGGTGGCACTGAATGCACCACTGGTTAGGCGCTGGATGAGCGCGGTTTTATCTTTCGTCTGCATATGGTTCCTCCGCTGCTCCCACTCACTACCGACGATCGGCAGCGTTATGTGGGGCTTGAGGAGAAATTTAGAGAGGTACGGAATGCCGGAATCCGTACCCTAAAGGCCGGTAAACCGTACCCTGAGCGGTTGTCAGCAGAATGCCTTTGGGCATCGTATTTATGCAGGTTTTATGAGCAAAAGAGAGCGTCCACAAATGCCGAACTTTTTTTGGACGGGAAAAAAGAACTATTTCAGGAAAATTTCAATGTGTACTTTTGGGACCCTGGCTCGTGCTCAACAAAACGATTCCAAAAAGCTTTATTCGCGGGATTATTTTCAAACAGTGCTGCAAATCGTTTCGGTTTAGAGTGTGAATAAACTGCTTTGTTCAATTCTCGCGTGCTTGCGGTCCGGCCTGGGCGGTCTGCTAAAAACTCTACAAACGAAGTCGGTTTATTACCCTTTATATCCACGCTTGCTTTTCGTGTTGTAACAGGATCAGTATAGGAAACTTGACCACCGTCCTCTGTACGTCGAAATCCCTTATATTTAGGCCATACGGGAGCGTCCTTCAGCAGATCCGAAAGCCCGTCTTTGGCACAACCGGCAATTGCCTTTTCGGCCTCTTTGGAGAACCCATTGACCATCGTTCCTGCGGCGAAAGACTTTTCAAATTTATTTTCTAGCCGTTGGAACTGGTCGATCAAGTCAGCGGGCACCGGTTGTTTCTGTTCGCCTGGTAGAAGGTTTGAACGCTCGACATAGATGCGATTAAATAGATCAAAATAATCCACCAACATGCTGTGTATATAAAACGTTTCGTCGGTTTCCTCTATTGCATGTTGCAACATGGACCGTATATTTAACAGTTCTTGCAAGTCAGCAAGTTGAACCACCGGGGTTTTCAGAAATAGCGCCCACTTCTTTTGAAATTTAGAAAAGACGGAATCAAATAGCTCACAATCCCGCTTCCAAACACCAATAGATGCCTCCAATTGAGCATAAATCTTTTCAACATGAGACTGCACGAAACATTTATTGGATGCTAGCGGGATGTGTTTTGTGCTTTCGAGCCAATCCATCTCGATGTGCCGTTTTGCCGCTTCAATTCTACCCATGGCCACATCAAGCCGTGCTTGCCCGTAGGGTGAAGTGCCCTTTGCTTCTTCTAACCTGCTAATAAAAACTTCTAACTGAGACCTCATCGCGTCGCCTCCATGAGTTCGCTTTTCACGGCCTTCCAGTTACGGCCATTCATGGTGTTGATAAGCTCAAGTGCCCATGGTGGCAAGCGCTCCCGCTTCGGCACGCCTCCCCCATCGGTCAGTTCAAAAAGGTTCGCCGCGTTCAATGCGGCCTGATCGGTGGTTTTGTGGTAATAGGCGGTCATCGCCGGGTTACTGTGCCCTACAAGCGCCTGAACAGTGGCCATCGGTGCGCCTTTTTCGGCCATCAGGGAAACGAAGGTATGCCGCAAGGCGTGAAATCCTTCCTCGTGCGCTGCTCTCGCCCGTCCTTCGGCATGGCGGGTACGTTCAATGCCAGCCGCTTTGAATATGGCCCGAATACGGCGAGAAACGCGCATTTTACGATCGTTCAAATAACAGTCTGCAATTTCGGGCATGATGTAGCCATCCCGCTCAGCGGGGGCGATCTTGCAAAGGTGTTCATGCAGAAAGGAAGGAATCCCTACACGAACGGCCTTTCCAGAGCGCTGTGTTTTATGAGGCAGGCGGACAATCAATTTTCGATCAAGATCCACTTCGCCCCATTTCAAGGTTGCACAATCATAGAGGCGAAGACCGGTAAACGTGCCAACGATGAACAAGGTTTTATATTCACCCTCTGCCGACTCAATGAGCCTCTGTAGCTCATCCACCGTCAACGCCCGCTTGGTCTGCGTTTCTTTGGGGTGCGTTTCAATTTTGGCAAATGGGTTTTTTTCAATCCGTCCGGGTTCTTCCATGCGGTTGAAAAAGGTACGCAAGAATCCGGTCTTACAGTTAAAGGTCTTCGCCGTTTCGCCCTTGTCGCAGAGAAACTCCGCAAACGCTTTTGCGTGTTCGGTGGTGACATCGGCCAACACCGTCACGGCTGGATACTGCTGCACCATCCAGCATTCGAATTCATCCAGATACGCCTGGAAGGTCCGGGCGCTACCTTCGCTGATCTTCCGCCCGATATATTTCAGTTGCTGTTGATAGGCTTCCCACGCTTCGGATAGGGCAAGACGCGGCTCGCTGGCCGAAACAGCCTGTTCAAGCCGCTGCTCCGCATCCTGAATCACACTTGCAATGGCTTTAACGCGCCGCAGGTCGTCTTTGGCTTTGGTGGGAGCTGTCAGCCGATCCCGTTCCTGCTCGGCTTCTTTGCGATCCGTGATGGCCTGTCCGTCATCATTTTTCAGGGCAATGGTGGTTTTCCCGCCATCCTTTTTGATCGTTAGATAGAAGTTCCCTTTGATGGGCGCATCAGCGGGATAATCCTTCCCGCCATATCGTTTAAACAGCCGACCGGCTCCTTTAGCACTCCCTTTCGCCTTCTTCAGTCTTTTCATGTATCAAAGAGTATCGAAAGAGGCACGGCCTGTCAATACATAGCACACACAAAGCACACAACATGCTTATACATCCTTTATATATTCGTTTATTTACAAGTTCGAGCCTTGTATCGCCCACCATTTCCTCACCCCGCTTCTGCGAGTGACACGGACGTGGCGAAGCACGTCCCTCCATCGATTTTTCTTACTCTCGTCCGGTGGCATGCATTCGCGGTTCGTATTTTTCCGAGCACTCACGCGAAGCGGGCGGTGATACGTTTTGGGCTGAATGTTAATTTCCCGAAACACCCGAAAGCGAATGCGAGCCACCGATTTAAAGAGAGTAGCCAAATTAAGGATTTACTTCCCCGGTGGACCTGAAAAAATACGCGTCATGTCGGAAAACATGGAAAACAAGCAAACTGGATTGGCCGCCCGCATTGTGCGTCAGGAGCGGGATTACCTCACGGCGCGCACGGCGGACGCGGAATATCTCTGCACGGTGGCCGGACGTTTCCGCCTTGAAGCCGGCGACCTCGAAACGCGTTTCCCGGTCATCGGCGACCGCGTGATCATCGAGCCGCAAAACGCGCAGCAGGCCTTCATCAACGAAGTACTCCCGCGCATCAACAGCCTAAAGCGCCGTAAGGCCGGAAAGACCACTGAGCTTCAGGTGCTCGCGGCCAATATCGACCTCGCGCTGGTCGTTCACTCGCTGGATGGCGGACGCCACTTCAATCTGCGCCGCATGGAGCGCTTTCTGGCGCTGACTTCCTCGAATGATATTCCCACCGTGCTGCTGCTGAACAAATACGATCTCTGCAAGAATCCGGACGAATGCCTGCTCGAGGCCTCATCGCTCTTCCACTCCATCCCGATTCTGCCGCTCAGCGCCAAAACCGGATTTCATCTGGAGGAACTGCGCGGCATGCTGAAGCCGGAAAGTACGTCCATTCTCATTGGCGCTTCCGGCGTGGGAAAATCCGCGCTGATCAACGCGCTGATGGAACAGTCCATTCAGCGGGAAACAGCCGCCCGCGAAAGTGACAAACGCGGACGCCACACCACCACCAACCGCCAGCTCTTTCAATTGCCCGGCGGCGCATGGATCATCGACACCCCAGGCATCCGCGAAATTCAAACCTGGGTCGCCCCCGAAAATACCGACGCTTTCACCGACATCGAAGAACTTGCTCAGTCCTGCCGCTTTCGTGATTGCCGACACGAAAACGAGCCGGGCTGCGCCGTGCAGGAAGCCCTGAACGCCGGGATTCTCTCCCCCGAACGCCACAGGAACTATGTGGAGCTGCACCGTCAGCACCGCGAATTGACCCGTTCCCGCGAAGAATCCAGCCGCCTCGCCGAAAAGCGAAACTGGAAACAGCGGAAATACCGGTGATCCCGGCCCGCCTTTTGCCTGATGAACAGGCTTGATAAGTGAACGTTCGTTCACTTATGCTGCATTCATCAAAACAGAGGGCCGCTTTTATGACCGAAACCAGCAACGAACCCGTTAACATGCACCTGTTTCCCACGGCGATTCTGCATGTGGATGCCGACGCTTTTTTCACGTCCGTCGAGCAAGCCGTACACCCCCGCCTGAAGGGACGCCCCGTGGTCACCGGCAAGGAACGCGGCATCATTGCCTGCGCCAGTTACGAAGCCAAAGCACTCAACATCCGCCGGGGAATCTCCCTCTGGGACGCCCGAAAAATCTGCCCGGACCTCGTGGTCCTCCCCAGCGATTACGAAACCTACAGCATCTACTCAAAACGCATGTTCGACATTCTCCGCCGTTACACGCCCATCGTGGAGGAGTACTCCATCGACGAAGCCTTTGCCGATATCTCCGGCATGCGGCGCGTCTTCCGCTGCTCCTACCTCGAAATCGCCCAGCGCATTCAGTCCGACATTCAAAAGGAATTGGACCTCTCAGTTTCCATCGGCATCAGCCTGACCAAATGCCTCGCCAAACTCGGATCCGACTTCAGAAAACCGCACGGCATCACCGCCGTTGCCGGACGCCACATCCACCTTTTCCTCCGGCGCATTTCCCTTGAAGACGTCTGGGGATTCGGCCCCAACACCGTCCGCCTGCTCCGAAAATACGGACTTCAAACCGCCGCGGACTTTATCGCGAGCCCGGAAATCTGGGCGCGAAAAATGCTTGGGAAACCCGGCGCCGACATCTGGAACGAACTGCGCGGAACGTACGTTTATCCCGTGACCGCGGAAACCAGGCACACCTACCTCTCCATCGGCAAAGGCAAAACCTTTACAACCCCCTCCGCCGATCCCGATTTCGTTCACGCCAAGCTTCTCCGCAATCTGGAATCCTCCTTCATCAAACTGCGCCGCCATCAGTTGCAGACGCGCGAAATCACCGTGGCCCTCCGCGAAAAGGATTATCAGCAGGACGGCCTCACCGGGCGCCTCAACCGCCCCACCTCCGCCACCCATGAAGCCGTTCCGCTGGTCAACGCCCTCTTCCGGCAACTCTACCGCCCCAACACCCTTTACCGTACCACTCAACTGGTCCTCTCCGGACTCTCCGGCGCACAGACCCGGCAGTATGAACTGTTTGAAGACCCACTCCGTATCGAACAGTGCGAGCGCGCCTCACAGCTCATGGACGACATCAACCACCGGTTCGGCAAACATAAAATCGGCCTCGGCACCGCCCTTTTTCTGGATCAGCACCCGGCAACCGACCGCGATGAGCCCGTCTGGCGCAAAAGCCATCTCCTGCCCGGCGAAACCGCCCGACGCCGCCTTGGAATCCCGCGCCTGGACCTGCGCGGAATGTAATAGCGCACGCCGTCAACATCGGATTTGACGCGGGGAACGCCTCTGTTATACTGCGCCGCATTCACGCATCAGCAACCACATATAATGAGGATACAGGAATGATTGTATACAAATTGCTTCTCATCGCGGCCCTGACGCCGGCGCTTCTTTTTTCCACAGCCTGCCACCGCAAAAATGTACAGCGGCTCAGCGTGCATGTGCCTATGATGAATTCGGAAGCAGGCGCCTCGCTGATCAAGAGCGCCTTCATTACTCCGGATGGCGCCATCGAAGGTGTCCAGCAGGTCGAAACGGATCTGGCAGCGAAAACCGTGTATGTGACTTATGACAGTCGCAAAATTGCCATCAAAAACATCGAGTATACCATCTGCCATTTGGGCTTTGAAGCAAACAGCAACAAACCCGACGCCGCGGCACAAAGCCGGCTGCCCGCTGAATGCCGATGAACGACCCGCACAATCCAACCCTTTGCCCATCGTTAAACGCCCCAAACAAGGATTCATCCATGAGCACCGGAAATCAGTCCGTTACCGAATTCCGCATTCCCGAACTGACCCTGTTTAAACGCGGAAAAGTCCGCGACGTCTACGATCTGAATGACCGCCTTCTGCTGGCGGCGTCCGACCGCATTTCCGCGTTCGACTGCGTGCTGCCCACCGGCATTCCGCACAAGGGCATGGTCCTCAACCAGCTTTCCGCCTGGTGGTTCGAGCGGACGAAGTCCATCATCCAAAACCATCTGATTTCCACGGCGCCGGAATCCCTTCCGAACGGCATCGCCACGCAGCATCCGGAGCTGAAGGGGCGCTCCATGCTCGTTATGAAAACGCAGGCTCTGCCGGTGGAATGCGTCGTGCGCGGTTACCTGATCGGGTCCGGCTGGGCCGAATATCAGAAGAAAAACAGCGTATGCGGAATCCCCCTGCGCAAAGGCTATCGAATGGCGGATAAATTGGATGAGCCCATCTTCACCCCGTCCCACAAGGCGGAATCCGGCCACGACGAAAACATCACCTTTGAAGAAACCGTGGACCGGGTCGGCGAATCCATCGCCGCGCAACTGCGGGATGTCAGCCTGGCGCTCTATGCCTTTGCAGCCGGCCACGCGCTTCAGAAAGGCATCATCATCGCTGATACAAAATTTGAATTCGGGTTGCTCAACGGCAAACTCGTCCTCATCGACGAAGCCCTGACCCCGGACAGCTCCCGCTTCTGGCCGAAAGAGACCTATCGCCCCGGCGAATCCCCTTTCTCATTCGACAAACAATACGTGCGCGACTACCTCTCCTCGCTCGACTGGGATAAGACCCCTCCCGCTCCGCCGCTTCCGCAGGACGTGGTGATGAAGACGCGCGAAAAATACATTCAGGCATATGAGTGGATCACCGGAACCGCGCTGAACCAATACGCCGGATAACAGCCGGTTTGCGAAGGGGCCTGCCTGCAAGCAAGGATGACATGTATGCGCTGGTAAATCAGTTTTTAGATTACCTGACTCTGGAACGCGGACTGAGCAAAAACACCCGTCTGTCCTACGCATTCGACTTGAAGCAGTTCTTTCAATTTTTGGATAAAAACAGCATCACCTCCCTGAATGATCTGACCCGGAAGGATATTGTTCAATTTCTGATGGCCGAAAAAAAACGGGGCATGTCCGGGGCCACCATCGCCAGGGAACTGGTCGCCATCAAAGTCTTCTTCCGCTACCTGCTTCAGGAAAACATGCTGAATGCCGACGTCACCGACACCATGGAGTCGCCCAAACTCTGGCAGTCACTGCCCTCCTCCCTGACGGTCCGTGAAATGGAAAGCCTTCTCAACACCCCCGACACGTCCACCCCCCTGGGCATCCGGGACCGGGCACTGCTGGAAACGTTCTACGCCACCGGCATGCGCGTATCCGAGCTGGCCGACTTGAAACTGGAGGACCTGCATTTTGACGCCGGATATATCCGCTGCATGGGCAAGGGCCGCAAAGAACGGGTCATCCCCATCGGAAAAACAGCACAGCGCGCCCTGACGGAATACATTGATCGGATTCGCCCGATTTTCGCCGCGAAAGATCCCTCCCTGCGGCAGATTTTTCTAACCCGGATGGGCAAACCGTTCAGTCGGCGCGGGCTCCTCAACCTCGTTAAAACCTATTCCCACAAAGCCGGCATCGCAAAAAACGTACACCCGCACACCCTGCGTCATTCATTCGCCACCCACCTGCTCTCTAACGAAGCGCCGCTGCGGGTCATTCAGGAAATGCTGGGCCATGCGGATATCGGCACCACGCAAATTTATACGCATGTCGATTCCAGCCGCCTCAAAACCATTCACAACAAATTTCATCCACGATCATGACTGCTGATTACACCCCGCTGGAAGAAAACCTCGGACATACATTCCTGAACCGGCGTCTGCTCGAAACGGCGCTGATCCATCCCTCGTTCCGCTATGAGAACGAAGGCACGCCGGATGATAATCAGCGTCTGGAATTTCTGGGCGATGCCGTGTTGGGGCTCACGGTGGCCGAGTATCTTTACAACCGGCTCGACTTCATTCAGGAAGGCACCCTGACTCGCCTGCGCAGCCTGATCACCAATACGGCGACACTCAGTGAAATCGCCCGCAAAATTCACCTGGGTGACTACATGCTGTTTGGCCGCGGCGAACAGAAATGCGGAGGCGCCGAGCGTGTATCCACCCTGGCCGACGGGCTGGAAGCGTTAATTGGCGCGCTCTATCTGGATGCCGGACTGAAGCCGGTGGTCCGATTATTTGAGCATTATTTTATGCCGGAGTTGCAGGAGGCGCTGAACACTCCGGAAACCGGAAATCCCAAGGGGGCTCTCCAGGAATTCACCCAGAAGAAATGGCAAACGATTCCGGAATACTCCCTGGTGGCAGAAAGCGGCCCTCCCCATGACAAGCGGTTTGAATATGAAATCAGCATCCGGGGAGAGCCAATGGGGCGCGGCATGGCAAGCAGCAAACAGCAGGCCCAAACCCTTGCAGCGCTCGAAGCCATTGAGCACTACACGCGACAGGGAATTCTCGACCCCACCCAGGATCTGCTGCCTGACGAAGCCGATAGAATACGAAAGCGGATTACCAGAACCTGCGCCTGATGTGCAGGTGACGGCGCCGCTTGTTCATCGGCGTTTGCTGGCCGCTTCAAGCATCGAACGCTCGCGGGCCGTCAGGCTGTGCATCCCGTGATTGGCGATTTTATCCAGCAGGGCGTCAATTACCTCCGGACCAATCACCCCCGGCGCCGCATCATCCGACGAAGTCCCCGCCCCCGCGCGCCGCAAACCGCCATCCAGCACTTTCCACTTCGTCCGCCTAAAACTGAACCGGCTGTTTCGGTGCGTGAGTATAAAAACGTACGCCACGCTGACCACCAAACCGACCAGATGCACCATGTGCGCCACCGTGCCGGTCCCCGGCGCAAACACCGTGGTCGACAGCGAAAACACAAATTCGATCAGCGCCAGCCCGCATGCCAAAATCCAGGCCTTCATTCGAATCGGCAGCACGAAAAACAACAGCAGGGTGATCTCACGGCGGGGCCATAATGCCGCGAAAGCGCCCACAATACCGTACATGGCGCCTGATGCGCCGATGCAGGGCGCATCATAGCCCAGCAACACCCACATCACGCCACCAAGGATTCCGCTGAGCATATATACCAGCAAAAAATGTTTCGACCCCAACCCCCGTTCCGTTTCCGGACCGATCATGTATAAAACAAGCAAGTTGAAAATGATGTGCAGAAAGTTTCCGGTCGAATGTAGAAACATATAGGTGACGAATTGCCACACCAATCCGTGCCGAATGCCCGAGGCCGTCAAACCAAACAGCATGACAAACCAATCCGGGAGCACCAGTTCCAATAAAAACACAACCAGATTCGCCACCAGCAGCCCCATGACCACCGGCGTCAAACCACCGTTCACCCTGTACATATAACGATTCATATTTATCGGCCCGCCTTATATCACAGATACTCGTATTCAGCAACGGAAGGTCCCCGCTAAATGAATGGCTCCGCCCATAATGCCGCTCCCGTCGAAATCAGGCATCAATCTGTTGCAATCGCAAAGATTTCATTATAGAGAGGGCATCTGTTTTCAACGAACAGACAGGATTCGTATGCGCTATTCAAAACGGGATAAAAAACAGTCCGAAACGCCCCCTCATGTCGAGGTATGCTGCGAACTGGGACTCGGCGACACCTCCTGCACACTGGGCGGGATTGAGTTCAAACCTATTTTTTTCTGCATTAACGATCACAGTGAAACCGGCGACTACCCGTTCCATACCCATCCCTTTTCAGAGCTTTTCTACACGATTTCCGGAGAAGGACAAACGCAAACGGCCACGGAAACCATTCACTGCCGACCGGGCCATATTTATATTTCCAAACCCGGCGAAAAGCATGCCTCTATCTGGAGATCCACCCCCGGAACTCCGTGGCGCGGGCTCATTGTTCAATACAACATTTCGGTGGATCCCAAACAATATGCGCCGGAATCCCGTATGAAGCTGGTGGATGATTTCGCCCCCTTTTATGCCCACTTTTATGCCCAGGGAAATTCCGCGTTGGAGATGGATTCCCTGTATCATGAAAAAATCCTGAATCTCGTTAATGGAATCATCACATTTCAAAAGGAAAAACCGCATGCAGCGCACGCCTTCGCCTTGTGCATGTGGATGCAGCTGGTTGTCCTGATCTCCTGCGCGCTGCGCGAAAAAGGATGCACTCCGCCCAGAGAAATGCACATTCAATTCAGCGCCAAGCAGCGTCAGCTTATGCAAGCCAAACGCATTCTGGAGGACGAGACGGCGTTGCACCTGGATATTGAAAACGTGGCCCGCCAAATCGGCATGTCGGAGTTTCATTTCATCCGGGAGTTTCGTCAGGCTTTTGGCGCAAGCCCCCAAAAATACCGCCTGAGCGTGGTGATGGAACGGGCCGGCCATATTCTGATCCAGAAGGATATTCCCATTCATCAGTTAGCGGTGCAGGTCGGATACGCCGATGGCAGTTCGTTCTCCAAGGCGTTTCACAAATACTTCGGCGTGTCGCCCCATAACTACCGGACCCACCGAATCCCGGGCGGCCTCCGCGTTAAGGCTGAACGCCACTGACGCCACATAAATGGAGGAACTGCTGCAGCGGCCGGTGGCAAACGCCCTCACGCAGCATCGGTCTATGCTCCGTCCGCACCGCCGATGAGTTGGCGAACCGCTTTGATCAGTTCCACGCGCTCAAACGGTTTGGAAAACGTATACGCGGCTCCCAGCTGCCGGGCCATGGACAGGCAATCCATGGGCGAAATGCGGCCGCCTCCGGAGATGGCAATCACCTGGCATTCAGGAAAGTCGCGCCGGATTTCCATGATGGTTTCAAGGCCCTCTTTCTCCGGCATAATGATGTCTGTGATCACCAGGTCATACGGCTCTGCGGCATACCGATTATAGGCGTTTAATCCATCGGAAAGCTGATCCACCCCATAACCCTCGCGTTCCAGCATGGTGGCGATCAATTTACGAACCTGATCATCGTCATCTATTACCAATATTCGTTTCATGCGGCCCCTGCGTTGCGGCATCCAATTTAGGGAGTTTAGTCCGAAAAGCAAGCACGATGATTTACATCCCCGCACGGCATCCGCGAAACGGCGCCGTGCTTTTGCACGCCACATCCCGCCCGTCAACGCGAGGGATAGCGCATGAATCCTTTGACCGGTTCGCGCTCGGTATCCGGCAACAGTATCACTTCAATTTCGCTGAGCGCATGGAAGATGCGTATCGTGTGCCGAATCGGCCACCATTGATAAAGAAAGACCTCAATCGGATGCCACATGGCCACCCACCCGAATATCATCAGCCACTGCTCCAGGAATTGCCGGGCCAAAAGCGCGGGAATCATCGCCGGTACGGTCAGGCAGGCCGATAGAAAAAGAATACCGATCACTAAACTCGTTCGTCCATTGCGCAGCACTTTGCGCAACTCCCGCCGACTGGCCGATTCCTGATAACGGAAAAAATTGTGAATGGCATCCTGCACGGTGGCCGGATTCTCTTTTTTCAGTTCCTCCATCGGCAGGTAGATGATCATTCGGGTCGGCGATTTCATCCCCAGATCCACGGCCGTGCTGACGATGTATTCTTCGGCGTCCGGATCCAAATCCTTCTCGTGAAAGGGCGACGGATCAAAGGTATTGAAAAGCTGTGCGAGTGAATGCAGCTGAATTTCAATCAGCCAGCATCCTTTTTCCTTGTGGTAAATGGCATCATTCACATTCATACTCAAACCGCTAACACCCACCCACTGCTTTGGCAAGTGATTTCCTTCGCGCGGAAAAGAAGCCGAGGCTTCGTCTTGAACTGACGACACTACCCATGATAATGTCTCCCGGATCACAAAGGTGAAAAGCACTGCGGAGGCCTGTCCGCTCACATTCCGGAGGTTTTACATGAGAATACTGATTGCCGATGATGACTACGTCAGCCGTACCAAGCTGAAAAGCATTCTGAGCCAGTATGGCCGCTGCGACACCGTGCCGAACGGAGAATCCGCTTACAGCATGTTTGAAAAATCGCACGAAGAAGGCATTCCCTATGACCTGATTTCCATGGATATTCTGATGCCGGACCCCGGGCAGGGACAGGATGCCATCAAAAATATCCGCGCCTGGGAAAAGAAGCACAGCGTCGCCAGTCCATCGAAAATTCTGGTGGTTTCCCAATTGAAGGACTGTGAAAACATTCTCTCCTCATTTGATGAGGGCTGCGCGTGGTATCTGATCAAGCCGGTTTCCCCGGAAGACATCCAGGAAGCGTTAAAAAAACTCGGCGTGATCAGCTGAGCATTCAACGCGATGCCCGTTCAGCCCTTCAGTCCGGACATGGATATGCCCTCGATAAAACTCCGCTGGGTGAAGAAGAAGAGAACAATAATGGGCAGCGCGACCAGTGTACTGGCCGCCATTAAATAGTTCCATTCTGTTCCGCCGTGCTGGCTCTGATAAAACTGCAATCCCAGGGCCAGCGTGTAATCATTCTGATCCGTCAGGAAAATCAGCGGCGCCAAAAAATCGTTCCAGGTGGCCATAAACTGAAACAACCCCACCACCATCAGCGCCGGGCGGCATAACGGCAGTATGATCTGAAAATAAATCCGGAACTCGCTGCATCCGTCTATGCGCGCCGCCTCTGTAAGGTCTTTGGGGATTGTGCGAAAGAACTGCCGCAGAAGAAAAACGTTAAACGCGCCGGCAAAAAACGACCCCACCCAGAGCGGACGCAGGGTGCCGATCCACCCAAGCCCTTTGAACAGGCCATACAACGGAACCATCACCACCGGGAATGGAATCATCATGGTGGCCAGCGCCAACAGAAAGACTTTGTCGCGCCCGCGCCAGTCAATCCGCGAAAACCCGTAGGCCGCCAACGCGCTGGAAGACACGGTTCCTATCACCGTCAGCAGGCACAGCACAAGCGTATTGCGCAGATAGAGTCCGAAGTGCTTCATGGCACTAATCGATAGCAGAAAATTTTCCCAGCGGGGCGCTATCCTGCGCGTGAGTTCTGACCGGCTCACGACGCGCCACGCCGCATCGGCTTCCACGCCCGACCCTGCCGGCTGCTCATCGCGCATCACCTTGACCCAGGGGTTCGCTTCCGAAGCGGGCACTTGCTGAATCACCGAGACCGCCGAGCGAAACTCCCGAGCCGTCCCGGGTTCAAAAATCGCCATTCCGTCCACATAGTCCTTCTCTAAAATCAGGTGAACACGACCGCCCTGATCCCGGACCACGCATGATGGCTCCGTAACGGAAATTCCACAGCGCACAGGCGTTCGCACCCCGTCCCATTGGGCATAATAGCGATAGGGAATCCAAGAAGGCGGCAACAACATCGTCTGCTCAATCGGTTTGAGTGCAGTGGATATCATCCAGATCAATGGAAGAATAAAGAGAACGCTGCCGGACAAGAGCAAAACGTAAATGAGGGTTTTCCGAATCATGAATTTCAGTCGCCTCCATAAAAGATGTGCTTGCGGCTGGCCGCCGTCGCCAGCCAGGTCAGCCCGAGGATAAGGATGAAAAGGACCCAGGCCATGGCGGAGGCATATCCCATTTGCCGATACTTGAAGGCATTTTCGAAAAGGTAGACGGCGTAAAAAAGTACCGAGCGGTTCGGTCCTCCACCGCCCAGCATGACAAAGGCCTGGGCAAAAACCTGCAATGATCCAATGATGCCCATGATCAGATTAAAATAGATCACCGGCGAAATCAGGGGAATCGTGATGTGACGGAGTTTCGTCCAGAATCCCGCGCCGTCAATTTCCGCTGATTCATACAGCGAACGCGGCACATCCTGCAAAGCCGCCAGATAGATCACAATCGTATTTCCGCATCCCCACAGCGACATCAGAATTATGGCGGGCTTTGTCCAGAGTTCATCCGAAAGCCATTGCGGCCCCTGCAGCCCCACGCTGGACAGTGCCGCATTGAGCAGTCCGAGTTTTCCGTTTAAGATCCACAGCCAAATCATGCAACCGGCCACTACGGGAACAAGCGACGGGACAAAGAACGCCGTACGAAAAAAAGAGCGGCCCTTCACGGCCTGATTCAACAAAACCGCCGTAAGCAAAGAAACGACCATCCCGAGGGGCAGTGAAAACGCTGCGAAATAAAATGTATTCCACAGGGACTTCCAGAAAACGGAGTCGGCTGCCATATCCCGATAATTAAGCGTACCGACCCAAACCGGCCTGGTCAGCACATCGTAATCACAAAAAGAATAATAGAGCGAGGCGGCAACCGGATAGAGAGTGAACACGAGAAATCCGATAATCCAGGGGCTGATAAAGGCGAGTCCGATCCGCAGATTTCTTCGCTCCCCCCGGGTCATCATTCGGAAAGTCCTTTCATTCCGCCGGCCCCGTTATCCATGCGGAAGATGAATGCTGTACAGTTCGTTCAACGGTAAATATTTGGCCAGCGTTTTCAACCGATCCCGTACAATTAACTCCATATTCAGCACACGATGCCGAATGGGATTGACTTCCGAATCCGCCTTGTGATTGATCCGTTCATACAGGCAATTGGCCGCTTCCCGTCCCAAACGCTCCATCGGCATCCGCAGCGTGGTTAGACCAATGATGGCCGCGGCGGCTTCATCATCGCATCCGGTTACATGAATTTTTGAAAGCGCTTCAGGCACTTTTTCCTGGATGGCTTCAATCACACCGAAAGCCGTGGCATCATTAAAGCACACAAAAGCGTCCGGAATTTCCTTTCCTTCAGTATCCTCGAAATATTCCAGCGTGGCGTAATAACCCCAGTTATCATAAATTTTGCTGCGTATGCTTCGCCCCGTCATCCCCGGTTTTCCGGCAATGTATTCCCGAAAAGCCTTCTCGCGTGCCCGGGCGTCATACACATCGTTATTACCCGCCACATAAATCATATTGCGGCATTCCTTGCGGTATAAATACTCCATGACGTCACGTATGGCGGCTTCATTGTCCACAGTAACGCTGGATATTTTGTCCCACCCCTTTTCGTCGTTCTGTACGCGGCTCGAACAAAGAACGACCGGTTTATTTTCCATCAAAACCTTGCGCTCAAACATGGACATCGGCGGCGCAATGGCAATTACGCCATCCACCTGATGTCCGTTGGCGTAGTCGGTCAACACGTTGAAATAATCATCCTCCGAATGAGTAAAGGTGGTCATCAAATGTCCATCATACCTTGAAGCCACCTGATCAACCCCGCGAATCACTGAGGCGAAAAAACCGCTTTCCATCCACGGAGCGAGAACGGCGATTAAACCCGTTTTGGCTCCGGTCAGTCCCCGCGCAAACATATTGGGTCGGTACTGATGCTTGCGAATTACCGATTCCACATGTGCCCGAACCTCGGGAGAGACGCTCGGGTGGTTCGTTAAAACTCGGCTCACCGTACTTTTGGACGTCCCGGCGATTCGAGCCACTTCCCGCAATGTCAATGGTTTATCTTTTTTCATAAAATGTCATCTCGGATGGGATAGTTGAAAAAAACTCTTGAACCCGCAAGGAAATAGTAATAACTCTTTCACCATTGTTTGGGACCGCTTCCGATTCGGGGTGAGTTTCTCCGAGTCAAACCAATGATCAACAGACAACCAGGAGATGCCATTACATGAAACGTTTCGCACTGCTGTCGCTCGTCGCCGCATTATTCTGCACCCTGCAGGCCGGTGCACAAACACTCTATAACGCCTCGTTTGAGCAGGAAGGCGAAAGCGCGGACCTGGCGTCTTCCTGGAGTCGGTGGGGAGACTGGGTGAACCGGGAGACCGGTTGGACCCCCGTTCATGACGGTTCCTGTCTGATTGGATATCATCACTGGGAAATCTCCGGCGAAGGCACCTCGGGCCTTTACCAGGATTTGAGTAATGCCGATCCGGCCAAGCAATATACGTTTAAAATATACGCCATGCGCGACGATCCCACGGAACCGGATCAATGCGGGCCCTCCTATGCGGAGGTTCGCCTGGAAAGTACGGTCGACGGAAAACAGATTGTCGTGGCCAGCCAACGATATGAAATAGGCGACATTTCCACCACTCTCAGTGGAAGCTGGACGGCCCTGACCGTCACCGGGAAACCCATTAACAACACGTTACGCGTCCTGGTAATTGCCGAAGCCTGCCGGGAAGGAAAACGCGGTGGATCTCTAAAATTCGACGATGCCTCGTTGTTTATAGAGTAAAAGTTCAGATGCCTGTCGAAGCACAGGCCTGGATCAAATCGGACAAAAAGAATGCCGGACACCACGTCCGGCATTCTTTTTTGTCATCAACAACCATGCAGCCCGCATGGCACCGCATGCGGGAAACCAGCTTCCGCAGGCACTCGTTCCGTCTGCAACCGAATGAGATTTTCTATGTACGGGATGCTGCATGAGCGGTATATTATTCGGCGTGGTGCGTGTCCACAAAGAAGCCGTTTTGGTACGTCGCTTCACAACAGGAGGAAAGTTATGACAAGCGGATGCTCAATTAAAAAGGTCATTAAGCGCGACGGAACACTGGTGGATTTCGACAGCGACCGCATCACAACGGCTATATTTAAGGCGGCGGCATCGGTCGGCGGAAAGGATCGCGAAACCTCCGCGTATCTTGCACGTTGTGTGGAGCATTCGCTGGAAGAAATGTACGGATCGGATTGCACACCATCCGTGGAAGAAGTTCAGGATGCCGTGGAAGACGTGCTGATAAAAAAGGGCCACACCCATACCGCGCGAGCCTTTATCATCTACCGCCGTGAACGTGCTCAGGCCCGCGCCTCGCGAATGAACTCACGCATGGATGCCGCAGACAACATTCCGTACAAAAAAATTTACGAAGTCCTCCGCTGGAATATGGATCATGGCTGCGAATCTGTTAACGGCATTAACAGTATTATCGCCAGGGGCGCTTATCCCGACCTGGTTAACGCCTGTAATGAGCGCTATCTTTCCGAGGTTTCCTCCGGCGCCGACACCATCATCAACCGCCTGCCCGATGTACGCATGGTCATCATCGCCGGCCCCTCTTCCTCGGGGAAAACCACCACGCTGATCAAAATGTCCGAGAAACTGCGCGAAGCCGGCATCAGCAAGCTCGTGGGAATCAATATCGACCACTATTTCTACGATCTGGGCATGCACCCGAAGGATGAATTTGGCGATTACGACTACGAAACGCCCAACGCGCTTGACCTGGATCTGATCAACGAGCATCTTACCCAGCTGCTTGACGGCAAAACCATCAAGACGCCGCATTATGATTTCAAAACAGGAACCCGCCGGCTGAATGTCCACGAGCTCTCCCTCGCAGACGATGAAATCCTGCTGATCGACAGCCTTCATGGACTGTTCGACGGCATGACCCGAAGCATCCCGTGCGAAAAGAAATTCCGTCTCTATATTGAAACGCTCGGGCAGGTTCGCGGAGCCAACGGACTTTTCATGCGCTGGGCCGACAACCGCCTCATGCGCCGAATGATTCGCGACAGCTGGCATCGAAATCTTCAACCGTTGGAAACCCTTACGCACTGGCACTACGTCCGGCGCAGCGAACTGCAATACATCATTCCATTCATCGGCAATGTGGATTATCTCGTCAACAGCGCACTGCCCTACGAACTGCCCATTCTCAAAAACAGGCTCTTCCGCTTTTTCCCGGAAGGCATGGTCCGCTACCAGGAGGACCCAAAACGTCAGGACGCCTACATCCGCGCCAAGCGTATTTATGAGTTCCTAAATCCGCTGACCGAAGTCACCGATGACAGCTGCATTCCGCAAAACGCATTACTGCGTGAATTCATCGGCGGGAGCTCCTACAAATATTAGGCATTGAAAACACGACGCCATTACGATCTACTCCCGCTATGATGAATGTACTTCACGACCTTATGGCCTCTCTGCCTGATGGCAGCGCCCCTGTGCGCCGCGTGTGTACAGGCGCATTCTGGACGACGGTAACCTCCCGCCACACCGGGCTGTCCACCACTTATCGCGAAACCGATCAGCATCATGACGACAACCCCTGCATGGTAAAAGATGCCGGAACACTGGACCGGCTCACCGTGACTGAATTGGCCCACTACGCCTTCTCGGATAATACCGTCGCAGCCTCCATCGGGATGGCCGCCCTGAACTCCGCGCTGGACGTGGATGAAACCCGATGCGAAGAAATCAACGCCTCCGAAGTCGCCGCCGAAAAAGGCGCCGGCGGCAATGTCGCCATCATCGGTCATTTCCCCTTTGCTCAAAAATTGAAACCCCTGGTGAAAAACCTGTGGATCATCGAACGGGCGAAAAAACCCGGCGTACTGACGGAATCAGAAGCGGAAAACATCCTGCCGGACTGCGATGTGGTCTGTATGACCGGGACCACTCTGATCAACCACTCCTTTGATCGCATGATGAGCCTGTGCGCTCATGCCTATGTGATTCTCACCGGCCCGACGTCGCCTCTTTCCCCGATACTGTTCGACTATGGAGTAGACGTCATCAGCGGATGCCGCGTCACCAACGCTGATATCGTCAATCACTACATCACACAGGGAGCCACTTTCCGTCAATTGAAACATCAGGGCGTACGCCTGCTTTCCATGCGAAAAGAAACCTGGACGTCCTAACCCGGATGCGAAACCCGCCATGCCCATACTCATTCAGTCGGAAAACATTCTGCAGGGCGTTGTGCTGCTCCTGGTTCCCCACTTCGACGACGAAGTGCTTTCCTGCGGAGGCATGCTGGCCCTACTCCCCGCCAAAGAACGGCTTCATGTACTTTTCGCAACAGCCGGCGACAGCCTCCCCACCGCCTCCCGAAAACCGCACGCCATCGCGGACCCCGGCACCGTTCGCCAACAGGAATCGATAGCCGCGCTGGATTGCCTCGGCATCTCTACCGAGCGGCTTCACTTTCTCAATCTCCCCGAAAAACGACTCGCTACGGAGTACGCCCGGCTATCTGAAGGAATCGGCAACCTCATACGGACGATTAGCCCCGACACCATCCTGCTTCCGTTTCGGTTCGATCAGCACCCCGACCACCTCGCCCTCGCCTCCGCCGGACGCAGGGCGGCCTCCCTTCATGCACCCGGCGCGAACATCCTGGAATATTTTGTTTACTTCAATTATCCGCTGCTTCCCCGAAAAGACATCCGCCAATACTGCAAACCCGATCTTCTGTATGAACTGGATATCAGCGCCGTATCCGAGCAAAAAAAACAGGCACTGAACTGCTTCACCAGCCAGACCACCCTCTTCTATCCCGGCCAGTGCCGCCCCGTACTCAGCGCCACCCTGATCGCCGCCTGCGCCGCCGGCCCCGAATATCTGCTGCGCTGCCCGGCTGACCGCAATCCATGTACACTGCCATCCGCCCTGATCCAGGGGATTCAGCATCTTCAACCGCGCCTCAAGCAGCTCAAAGAATATCTTCGTGTTCGATTTCAAAAATTATTCAAAAACAACGGTTGACCCGTCTACCGCTTCACCCTTCACCGTCTCTCTCCGTTATGGCCATAACAGCAAACAAACCATAATTCACAGAATGGAGAAAAACATGACCGAGCAGAGAATAAGCAAAGAACAGTGGATCGAACTCTTCCGCGATTGCGGCATGACCGACGACATGATGCACGCCTGGCACCGCGCTTTTGAAAAGAAGCATCCGCAGGCTCATCAACGCTTCCTGAGCGAACTGGGTATTCCGGAACAGGAAATCAAAACAATCCGTGCCCATTGCAAATAACAACCCGGGGCGTGCGGCAGGCCTGCCGCACGCCCCGTTTCCCAATCCATGAAAAACACCTATCGCATCACTGAACTGGCCCGAAAATATCACCTCAGCCGAAGCACACTCCTTTATTACGACCGGTGCGGCCTGCTTCACCCCTCCGCGCGCTCCCCGTCCGGATACCGTCTGTATTCGGAAAAGGACGCCGAGCGTCTCGCCGAGATTAGCCGTTACCGGGCCGCCGGCCTGAGTCTTGACGATATTCACAACCTGTTTTCCGTCCGGGGAAAGTCAGGTCTTCATATTTTGAAGAACCGTCTAACTGCTCTGCAACGGGACATCCGCGACCTCCAGGGCCGGCAGAACGTCCTGTGCAAACTGATTCATTCGCTGGGAGGGCAACGCCCCTCCATTATATCCAGGGACATGTGGATTACCCTGCTTCAACAATGCGGCTTCAGCGACGAGGATATGATCCAGTGGCACAGAGAATTCGAACGAACATCTCCGGACGCGCACGAAACATTCCTCCACTGGCTGGGTATTCCGCCAGACGAAATATCCGCCATTCGCCGTTTCTCCGCCTCCCATCCGGAATCAAATCGCGCTGCAACTCGAAAGCCTGAAATGGGCGATTGACAACCATCTCCACGCATTTTACTATTCGCCTAACTGTTTATGTATCACTCTCTTCAGGAAAGAGGACCGTTGTATGGGAAAAATGATAAAGCCGCTGGTTATTATTCTTCTGGTACTGAGCATTGTCTCCCTCATTCTCGGTTCCATGCTGTTCGCCAAACGCGAGCTGCTGAAGGCGCGCACGCAGAAGCTTGAAGCCGGAGTGGCCGCTATCGCAAAGAGTGTACGCCTGGAAACGTTCAACCAGCAATCCCTGGTGGTCAATGACAAGCTGAACCTACCAGCCATGGACCAGCCCTTGAAATCAGTCGTCGTGGCCGGAAATCTTCTCTATGAAGATCTGCAAAACACAAAAAACGATTTACAGAAAACCACTGATGAGCTGACCGCCACCAAGGCCACCCTCGTCCAAACGGAAGAAGCGCTCGCGGCCACCAAACAGGAAGTCACCCGGCTGGAAGGCGCCCTGCAAACCGCCAACAACGAAATTGCCGAATTACGCCCCATGATTTCACAACTGGAAGCCGAAAAAGGAGCCCTGCAGGCCAATATCGACAGTCTTAACGAGCAGATCGCCCGCTCTGAAGAGCAAATGCGTGACATGGTGGACAAGGTGGATGCCCTTGAAAAGACCGTGGCCGACCTTGAGGGGCAGCTCGGTCCGGGCACCGGGAAAGTGGTTCCCAAAGGCCTGACCGGACGAATATTGGCCGTCAATGCACACTGGAATTTTGTAGTCCTCGACATTGGTACACAGGCCGGCCTGATTTCTGAAACGGATATGCTGGTACATCGCAATGACAAGCTGATTGGAAAAATCCATGTCAGCGCTGTGAAGGACAATATGTCGATTGCAGAAATAATAAGCGATTGGGAGCAGAGTCCTATTCGGGAGGGCGACGATGTTCTCTTTTAAGATACTCAGCTGGGTAGCCATGGTGGCGGTCATTCTTTTCCTGGCGCTGATCGCCCTGCAAACGCTGGAACTCAATTATTACGGCAGTATCCCGACCGTTTGGTAACGGCAAAAAGAACTCACTCATGAACGCCACGCCTATGAACCCGTTCGGAAAAAATGTGTCACGAATGCTGCTTGGGCTGTCCGCCATCCTTCTGCTTTCAGCTGCGAGCTGTGCGACAAATCCGGAGGACAACGATTCCGATATACCCTGGAACACCCCGCAGACATGGGAAAGCACACCAGCCATACCCGGGCTTGAACACGGCATTTAAACAGAACGCATCGCATTACAGCATTTCCGGGGCGCTCTTAGCTCTATTGTCGACGCCGCGATTCAGCCGCAGGGAAGAAAACGCCTTTTCGGCAATCAGGCGCATCGCGTTCTCTCCGACCTAAACATCACTTGGTTAAGCGGTCATTTTCGCATCACACCTTGAATCCACCAACTTCCTGACGAAGAGTATCGGCTTCATCCTTAAGGCTTTTTGCCACCCTGTTGAATTCATGTACCGCGTGCTCAATCGCGGAAGCCCCATTCATTAACTGTCGAACGGCCGTGCATATCTGACGGGCATCTTCCGATTGCGTCTGCATCTGATCACTGGTGTTTTCAAACTGAGGCGCTAAGAGCTGAACATCCTCGGCAATGCGCGCCAGTTGACGGCTGCTTTCCGTGGCCGAGGTCACCCCTGTGGTCACCTCGCTGGTGAACTTTTCAATCTCCATCACACCGGAGGAAACGGCGGATTGCATTTCATTGATCAGCGACCGTATTTTTGTAGAGCTGATGGCGGTCTGATCCGCCAAGCGCTGAATTTCCCGGGCGACTACGGAAAAACCACGGCCATGCTCACCGGCCTTTTCTGCTTCAATGGCGGCATTCAGGGAAAGCAGATTAGTTCTGCCGGAAACAGAATCAATCGTTGCCACAATCCCTTCAATGGCACTGGCGGCATCACTAATGCGAGTCAGGCGACCGGCGATGCTGCCCGTTGCATCCCGCAGGCGATGAACAGAGCCCGTAAGGTTTTCAATCAACTCAGAACTCGTGGAGGCGGACTCCTGGGTTTCGGTCACCTTGACCTGCACCTCGCTTACTAAACGAGCCAGGGTACTCGCCGATTCTGCGATGCTATCCGCCTTTCCAAGCACTTCCTGCGTGAATTGAGCCTGTTCCGTGACGGTGGCTTCCAACTCGCGCGTAGAGGAAAACATTTGCACGGTCGATGACGCCAAATGCAATCCGATTCGCTGCACCTGACGTACCATCATATTCAAATTGTCGGTCATTTGCTGAATGGATCGCACCAAACGCCCCAACTCATCATTCCGTTTGGAGGTTACCTTGACGGTCAGATCACCCTGCGAGACCTGCTCCGCCGCACGAGTGGCATAAAGCACGGGACGTAATGACGTCTTCAGGATCACGGAAAGAATGATCAATACCACGGCCAGAAAACCGAAAGAAACACCCGCCTGCCCTGCAATATTACGCAAAATGGGCATGAGCACTTCACGCTGTGAAACACGTATGATCAAAAACCATTCACAGGAAGACAAATAGGTAGCCATGTAATAATGAGAAATACCTGTTTCCTGATCGGTATGCAGTTGAAACACATCATTCGTCTTCATCGTGTCATTAACGGCATCCGCTATAGGCAAGTCCGCGCAATTCTGTGTTTGAAACTCGGGGCAATCCGTCGAAACCACCACATTTTTTCGGCGGGTCACCAACATAAGCCCCTCCGTATCATATTGCAGGTCCCCGGCCAGATTGCCCGCCATGACGTTCAACGCCCGATCTACGCCCGCGATGCCGGAAAAGGTGTTGCTGATGATTATCGGATAGGTCAGTTCGACCATCATGGAATCACCCTGCCCATGCGGTTCTGTCAGGGTTTCCTGTTTGACTTTGGCCAGCGTGTAACAGGCTCTAACCCGCTGATACGATTCGCTGGCGTCCAAATTCAGATTTGGCGCAAAAGACATTTCCGATCCCTGGCGGGTCCACGCTGCTGTAAAACGGCCGGTCGAAGATCCGGCTTGCGCCGAATCCTGTCCATCGGCATTTGGCTCATAGATCACGTACACTCGCGAGAAAGCCGGATTGCCTGACGCCAACTCCTTCAAGTACTGAATCGTTCCTTCGCGACGACCAAACAGACCATTTTCCTGCGATGATGAAATGGCATGAAGCGCCTGAAGTGTTTGCAGCTGATTATCCTGCACCTGCCTCGCAGCCACCATCAGGTTGGAACGAATATTCCCCAGGGTGCTGTGCAGGAGAAGCTGGTACATCCGATAGCCTGAAAAAAGGATGGATCCCAGAATTACCAATGCCGTGGCCGGACAAATAAATAAAAGAAGACGGCGACTGAACTTTTTTTGCGATTTCATCCAACTCCCATATGCCTACGAACCACCAAACCGCGCCATTTCTAAACCAATTGATCCCCGATTTCCAGCCATAAATGACAGCACTCAAAATCTGGCGCAACAGTGATGTCCGTCTAGTGCCGTAAACAAAAAAAACCGCCGAAGCATTTCGCTTCGGCGGTTTTGCCCTCAAGAATGAAGAACAATCAGGCCCTGGTTATTTTTAACCCGGCCTTCTCGACAATCTGATCAAAACCAGCGGCATCGTAGATCGCTATCTCCGACAGCATCTTTCGATTCAGCGAAATACCAGCCTTGGATAGCGCCTCCACTAAGCGGCTATAGGTAATGCCGCGTTCTTTGCAGGCAGCGGTAACGCGAACGATCCATGTCGAACGATACTGCTGTTTTTTCTTTTTACGGTGCTCGAACGCCATCACCATAGCGCGGTCTACCGATTCGGTAGCCATGCGGAAACAACGATGACGCGCACCGTAAAAACCACGCGCTAGTTTAAGCCGTTTTTTACGACGCTGTCTTGATGCCGGACCATTTGTAACCCTGGACATGTAATATCCTCCTAATCGTTCTGAAAAAGTTAATTATGCAGGCACACCGCAACGCGCTTCAGATCCGCATGGGAGACCATTTTCGATGAATTCATGCTGCGTTTGCGTTTTCTGGATTTTCCGGTACAAATATGCGCCCCACCTGCTGAAGTACGTTTAATCTGTCCGGTGCCCGTTTTTTTAAACCGTTTGGCCACCGCTTTTCTGGTTTTCTGCTTCGGCATAACCAATCCCTTTGCATTCAAACTGTTGCATTCAAATTGTCAGGCGTTCTGGAAATACAAACCGGTACTTTTCCGACCTGAAAGTGCGCTTATTTAATCTAGGCAGAACAATTAGTCCAGTTTTTTTAGCTATTTTTTTGATTTTTCATTCGGCGTGAGGCCGAAACGAAGTCCACTCCCGCCAAAATGAAGGAATGACGGTTGTTTGACCGTTTATGGGCAGGGCCCGCCGCCCCACCCATACCATATCGCCGCATTTATTCGTTTTCCACCTGGATGATAAAAAAGGCCGCAGGCAGGTTTTCGCGTGGCAGTGAACAGATATTCTCCGGAAGCGTGGCAGCAATTCCGGAGGCAACGACATCATATCCGTCCGGTCCGGCCGCAGGATTCACGGAGCGCAAAATACGGTAGGACTCTCCTTCGCGGCTAAGCCAGCGAATGGTCAATTCTCCGCGTTCATTGATGGTTAAAGGGCCCCGGAAGACCAGCTCAGAGGCGGTGCGCACGAAGGGACCGTAGGTTTGCTCGCCGCCTGTTTCCACCTCAATCAGGCGGTAGGTGTAGGTACCATCCGGGACGGCGCCTTCATCCATTATGCCATACGCTGCGCCAAGCCCATCCACTCCTGAAGCGGGTGTGAGTGCGGCATTAATGCGTGTCCACCCGGTATTATCCAAACGTTCCACATAAAAACCCACGGTATCTTCTTCGGATGCGGTTTGCCAGCGAACAACCACCTGTCCATTTTCGGCACCGGCCGTAAACCGGTAAAGAACAACGGGTGTCGGCGAGTTGGCATTCAGATAGGGATAGCCGCTGTTGATGGCGGCATTCAGACTCCATGTGGCAGAATAATCCCATCCGGCATTGGTGAACGTCGCCTGTGTTTTCATTGAGGCGGTGTTGGTTCCTGTACACCCTGAAGTGGGCGAGCTGGTGCTGCGTCCTGACGTATTGATATCCCAGAAGCAGCCTATGGATGTCCCATCTGCTCCGCTCCCCGAACCGCCATTGCCGATGCATCCGCCCACATTGGTCACCGTACCGATGGTCGCGACCGGCCCCGTCGAGTAGGAATTGGATGCCACGCCGCGGAGCAGAATGCACCCGACAAGTCCGCCCACGCGTTCCGGCCCCGGATTAACCTGGCCGCCGGAATTATCAATTGTGACGGAGCCCAGTGCGTAACTGTTGAATACTTTTCCCTTCTGATTACATCCAGCCAGAGCGCCTAGTTTGTCGCCATTCCCGGTTTTGGACCAGGTCACGGCCACGTTGGCCCAGCACTTTTCGATGGTAGGATGGTTGTCGGCATTGCCGGGATTTTCCACATAACTGTTGTTCGACCCCACCAATCCGCCACTGGCTCCACCACCGGAAACCGAACCGCTGGCGTGGCAACACCGGATGAAAGTCAGACTGTCCCCGGTAACGCGCCCTGCCAGACAGCCTACCCCGCGCGCGCCGGTCACATTGGCGTTATGCACTCCAAGGTATGCCACAACGCCGCCTCTGCCGAGGTGTCCGAAAAGCCCGATGTTCGAGGAGGAGGATCGATGGATATACAGATTGCTGACCACAAACCCGTTTCCGTCGTAATTCCCGGCAAACATATTGGTAGTGTTGTTTCCGCCGATGGGTGTCCAGCCCGCTCCGGAAAACCAGTTGGTGGTTTCCGAGGCATCAATGTGATTGGTTTGCAGATAGTAATTCGTGTAACGGGCAGCGCTCTGGGATATCCAATACAAATTGCTGAGTGAACCAATGCAATACGGATCACCGGCTGTACCGCTTCCTGCGGAGGGAGGCGTTGCAACCTGAGCCGCTGCGGCGGCGGCCAAAAGCCAAGTGCCGACAAATATCCCGTATTTCATCACGATCATCTCCTGTTGCCAAACGGCATTCCCGTCTACCGGCCTTCCTGCCGCAGACTGATTCGCCGTAACTCAATCACGGTGGATTGTACGACATTCGCACAAAATAATCAAACGAAACAAACCGGATGGATGGAAACTCAAATTTTACCGTTGCGCTAAAACATCCTGCCGCAACCAAACGTTCAATTTCATCGCATGCCGCGATAGAAGCACGACCTCGCCGGCCAAACGCGACATTTTTGCGCATCATTCTGCGCCATTATACCGCACCGTTTTTACTTACACTTCCCATTCATGCTTATTATGTTATCTCCCGTTCTACAGCGAAACACTCGAGACTAAACTGGTCTCGCGAACAGGTTCAATTGCCAAAACGGAGGATGAAGCATGAGTACAGGCATTCAGGCCATCAATGACCAGGTGAAGGAACACAGCGTTTTCGTCGCCGCGCTCAAAGCGGAAATGGAAAAGGTGATTGTCGGGCAGCGTTATCTGATTGACCGGCTCATCATTGGACTTCTTTCCAACGGGCATATTCTGCTGGAAGGCGTACCCGGTCTGGCCAAAACGCTTTCCGTGCGTACCCTGGCCGCCGCGATGAGCACGTCCTTCCAGCGCATTCAGTTCACCCCCGACCTGCTGCCCGCCGACCTGATTGGTACCCAAATCTATAATCCCAGGGAAGGCTCATTCACCATCAAACAGGGCCCCGTATTCGCCAACGTGATTCTGGCGGATGAAATCAACCGCGCACCAGCCAAGGTACAGAGCGCCCTGCTAGAAGCCATGCAGGAACACCAAGTCACCATCGGCGACAAGACCTTTAAGCTGCCGGAACCGTTCCTGGTGATGGCCACGCAGAACCCCATCGAGCAGGAAGGCACCTACCCGCTGCCCGAAGCTCAGGTCGACCGGTTCATGCTGAAACTGCAAATTGACTACCCCACGCTCGACGAAGAACGGAAGATTCTGGACGCGATGTCGGTGACCAGCAAAGTGTTCAACACCCAACCCGTCGTCAAGGCATCGGCCATTCTGGAAGCGCGCGCCGTAGTGGACCAGATTTATTCGGATGAAAAAATCAAGGAGTACATTCTGAGCATCGTATTCTGTACGCGCGATCCGGCGAAATACAACCTGAACATCAAAGATTACATCCGCTACGGCGCTTCACCGCGCGCCACGATCAACCTCACCATCGCGGCCAAAGCGCATGCCTTCCTGCAGGGACGCGGCTACGTCACCCCGCAGGACGTGAAATCCATCGCGCCCGATGTGCTGCGCCACCGCCTGATCGTTTCCTATGAAGCGGAAGCGGAGGAAATGACCTCCGACGACCTCATCAAACGCATCCTGAACGAACTGCCGGTGCCCTGATTATCTTCTCATCCATTGAAAAGGAGGAGAACTGATGATCTCCAAAGAGGTGCTGAAAAAGGTACAGCAGATACAAATCCGGACGCGTCACATGGTCAACGACGTGTTTGCCGGACAGTATCAAAGCGTGTTCAAAGGCCAGGGCATGGAATTTCACGAGGTTCGTGAATATTTCCCCGGTGACGACATCCGCGCCATTGATTGGAACGTCACCGCGCGCACCGGGCGCCCTTTCATCAAAAAATTTGTGGAGGAGCGCGAACTGACGGTCATGCTGATGGTGGATATCAGCGCTTCGCTCTCGTTCGGGTCCACGCCTCAGATGAAGAAAAACCTGGCGGCCGAGCTGGCGGCCATCCTGGCGTTCGCGGCGATCAAAAACAATGACCGGGTCGGTTTGATTCTGTTCAGCGATGAAGTCGAACAGTACGTACCCCCGCGCAAGGGCATTCGGCATGTGCTGCGTGTGATTCGCGAAGTACTTCAGTTCGAGCCCACACACCGCACCACCCGCGTTCTCCCCGCACTGGATTTCATGAATCACATCGCCCAGCGCAGGTCGGTCTGCTTTCTAATCAGCGACTTTTTCTTTTCCGGCGAAGAATATGCCCGCAACCTGCGCATCACCGCCAAGCATCACGACCTGACCGGCATCATCGTTGGCGACCGGTTGGAACGCAGCTTCCCAAAGGTCGGGCTGGTGGATTGGGTGGATGCCGAACACGGCGGGCATGTGCTGATCGACACCTCCGATGCCGCCACGCGAACCGCCCTCGCGACCCAACAGCAGGCCGCACGAAGCGAGTTGCTGAAAAATCTGCGCTCATCGGGCATCGATACGATTGAGGTTTATGCCGGCGAACCCTACGAAAAAGAATTTATCCGGTTCTTCAAAATGAGAGAGCGGCGCTTGCGCATGTGATCAACACCGGGACACCCCATGAATACAACGGAAAAACAAATCGTTAAAAATTATGCGGCGACCACCCGTATCGGGGCGGCCTGGCTGCGCAGCCTGCTCGCGGGATCCATGCTGTGCTGCTTTGCCGCCTGCCGGCAGGAACCGGGATTGACCCCGACTAAAGCGGATCCCTGGCCGTTCATCCTTTCTCTGAGTACCAACCAAATCGATCTGGGCACACCGTTTGCTGCCCGCTTCACGGCCCGCCACCCCAAGGGGTCGGTGATCGACCTTCCCTCGCCCGAACGGGATAAATACATCATTCAACGGAACGTAACCCGGCACGAAAAAGCCATTGATGAAACGACCACCGAAACAAGCCTGTCCTTTGATTTAACCTCGCTGCGGATTGGCACCCATCTGCTGTGGACTCAGGATGTCCGCTGTGTTTCTGCCGATGGCACCGTGTGGAACAAATCTCTCCCCGACACGCGTATCGAGGTGCGCTCGGTACTGACCAATTCCACCGAATCCCTGCATGATATTGCGGGCCCCGTCAACTGGCCGGCCCGCACATCACGCCTGTTTATTCTAATTGTCGCCGCCATTCTGTTAACGCTCTTTATCCTGTTCTATCTGATTCTCCACCGAGTTCGGCGGCAGGCGGCAGCCAATCAGCCCCCACCTCCGCCGGCACACATCGTGGCACTGCAATCGCTTGAGGCCCTGCTGCAAAAGGGGTTAATCGAGGCACACCGCGTGGAAGAGTATTATGTGGAACTCTCCCTGATCGTACGCACCTATCTCGAAAACCGATTCCATCTCCGCGCGCCCGAACAAACCACCGAGGAATTCATTCACGATGCCGTGCATTCGCGCATTCTTTCCGATACGCAACAGGATGTTCTGCGCGCCTTCCTGGAACAAAGCGACATGGTTAAATTCGCACGCGCCGCGCCGGATGAAAACGATATGCGCAACGCCTACCTGGCCGCAAAAAGCTTCGTTGAAGAAACCAAACCAGTGGACCCCACCGCGGAGGTGCAGCCATGAGACTGGCCTATCCGTTCTTTCTGCTGTTGCTCCTACTCATCCCGGCGCTGCTCTATCTGCGCTATCACCACGGACGCCGCCCCAAAATCACCTACAGTGACGGCGCCCTGCTGAAAAGTCTTCCCGTGCCCTGGACCGTTCGGCTTTCCTTCATTCTGCCCTGCTGCTACGCGCTGGGCCTCGCCCTGCTGATCACAGCCCTGTGCCGCCCCCAGCGCGGACTCAGTGAAAGCCGCGTCAAAACCTCCGCCGTCGATATCGTGTTGACGGTCGATGTATCCACTTCCATGCGCGCCGAGGATTTCGCCACCATGACGCAACGCCACCTGAACCGACTCGACGCCGCCAAAGAAGTGATCCGCCAATTCATTCTGGACCGCCCGAACGACCGCATCGGCCTGATTGCCTTCTCGGCCCTACCCTACACGGTTTCTCCACTGACCCTGGATCACGCCTGGCTGGTGTCGCGCCTTGAAGATCTCCGCACCGGCATGCTGGAAGACGGCACCGCCATTGGCGACGCCATCGCATCCGCCGTCAACCGCCTGCGAAACAGCGAGGCCAAAAGCAAGATCACGGTACTTCTTACCGACGGAATGCACAATGTGGGAAAACTGACCCCCGACAATGCAGCAGAAGCCGCACGCGCACTGGGTATAAAAGTGTATACCGTTGGAGCCGGCGGGGAACAAACCGCCGCATTCGGACTCCTCCAATTCGCCGGACAGCAGGCCGAAATTGACGAAGCGACCCTGACCAAAATCGCGCAGACCACCGGCGGCCTATACTTCCGCGCCAGGGACATGGAAGAGCTTCAAAAGGTGTACGACGAAATCGACCGCATGGAAAAAACAGAAATCAACATGGAGCAGTTCACCCGCTATGAAGAACGATTTGCGCCGTTCCTTATCGCGGCCCTGCTGCTTCTGCTGCTTGAAAAAATACTTGCGGGCACACGACTGGGGAGGTTGCCATGATCCGCTGGGGCGCGTATCCAATGCTGATGGCCGTGTGGTTGATTATTCCTCTGGCCTGGATGCTGTTTTATCTGCGGCGGCGCCGCGAAAAACAACTTGCGCGGCTCATCCATCCGGATCTTCTTCCGGTCCTGGCCCCCGCCTATCAGCGTAAACGCATGCGCACCCTCAGCCTCCTTTGGCTGGCGGCCTTCCTGTTCGGACTGATCGCCCTGGCGCGCCCGCAGTGGGGTTTTCATTTCGATGAAGTGCGCCGGCGCGGACTCGACATCATAATCGCCCTCGACACCTCCAAAAGCATGCTTACCGAGGACATTAAACCCAATCGCCTTCAACAGGCCAAGTGGGGCATTCGCGATCTGCTGCAAAAACTCCACGGCGACCGCGTGGGACTCGTTACCTTTGCGGGCAGCGCGTTCCTGCAATGTCCCCTTTCCATGGACTACGCGGCGTTTCTTATGTCGCTGGATGATGTGTATGCGGGCATCATTCCGCGCGGCGGGACGGCCATCGGCAAAGCCATCGAAAAAGCGCTGGAGAGTTTTGAATACGACAAATCCGAAGCCGATAAAGTGTTAATCCTGGTTACCGACGGGGAAGATCACGAAGGCGACGTAACCCGACTGCTTCCTGAATGCAAAAAGCGGGGCATACGCGTATTTGCCATCGGCGTCGGCACCATTGAAGGCGACCTGATTCCCGTTCAGGACGAACAGGGACGACCCGGTTTTATCAAGGATGCAGACGGAAAAGTCATCAAATCCTCACTCACCGAAACACCCCTTCAGCAGTTGGCACTCGGAACCGGGGGCATCTACATTCGGGCAGCCCCGGGCGATTTCGGCATGGAACGCCTCTACGAACAGGGCATTAATCCGCTGCAGCGCGATGAACAGGAATCCCGCATGATGAAAATTTACGAGGAGCGCTACACCTGGTTTTTGGGAGCGGCTTTCCTGCTGCTGCTGCTTGAAGCGGTCATCCCCCTTCGCGTCAGGCCGGGCAAAGCAAAGGCGGCCGCCCTCTACACATTGATCGCGGCGTTTGCACTGTACGGTGTCAGCAGTACCCAGGCGGGCGAATCGCCCCGCTCCGCCATGAACGAAGGTCTTCGTCAGCTTCACGAAGCCCGTAAAATCGAACAGACACTGAATGGAAAAAACGTTCAGGATATCCAGACCAACAGTGCCTTGAGAGATGCCGTGCTTGAAGTCGCCGCGCTATATACCGCCGCCGCCGGCAATTTCATGCAGGCGGCCGGTGCCGCGCGAACAGACTCCGGATTCACCCCGGCGGAACCGCTTTGCAATGCGGGGATCGCCCACTTCCGGATGCAGGAGTACGACAAGGCGGAGACCGCCTGGAAAAACGCGCTCCAATCACAGAATTTGCAACTGCAAAGTCGCACCTATTACAACCTGGGCGTACTCAGTACGGCCGCCCTCATGACCAACAGTGCTTCTTCGTTCGACGCCATGCTGGGGGCCATTGATCAGTCGCTCTCCAGCTATGAAAAGGCCATCCTGCTGGCACCTGAAAATACCGATGCCAAAGTGAACTACGAGCTGACGCTCCGCAACAAAGAAGCGCTGCTTGCTGCGCGTGAATACCTGCGCAAAGTGCTGGCCCAGGCCCGGCAACTCGTCCGGCAGGGACAATTCAACGAGGCCATGCAACTGATGCAGCAGTTCCAGCAAAATCCGAATACTCAAAAGGCGCAGCAACTCGACACCTCCGCGCAGCAGGATTCTTCGGATCTGACCGCCAAAATCACCGACATCCTCGGCGTGGATCAGGAAGCCAAACGCATCCTGGCTGAAATAGCCGTACAACGGGCAGAAGCAGAACGCGTCCGACAGGCGGAGGCTGAGCGATTTAAAAATATGCGTCAGGAAGCTGAGCGGATTCAGAATCAGGAAAACACCGCACAGCCCGCTGCAGATCAACCCACGGAGCAGAACCATGAAGCCCAATAAACTTCTTGTCCTTTTGCTGGTACTGCTGGAAGGCGCGGCCCTGTCAACAGCCTCGGCCCAATCCAATAATGCTTCGAATTATTTCAATGAAGCCGCTTTTTTCTATTCGGATAAAAAAACCGAAGAGGCACTGGAGCTGACCAAACAGGGCCTTTCCGCCTACCCGGACGACGTTCCGCTCACAAAATTAAAAGAGCTGCTCGAAAAACAACAGCAACAGCAGCAACAACAGGAACAACAGCAGCAGCAGCAGCAGCAGGAACAGCAAAAGCAAAACCAGGATAAGCAGCAACAGGATTCGCAACAGGATCAACAGAAAAAGGATCAGCAAAACAAGGAACAGCCGCCGAAGGATCAACCGCAGCAGCAACCCGCCCAACAACAGGAACAGTCGCAGCAGCCGGACCGATCTGAAGCTATGACCCCCGAAGAAGCGGCGCAACTGCTGGATGCCATGCGCGACGAGGAAAAAACCCAGCGCGATGCCATGCGCATGATCATGGGAATGCCCGAACCCCCGCAAAATGGAAAAGACTGGTAGTCATGAAACGTTGTCGATATACAATGCCGCCCATGAAATTTCTTGTGATCGCCATGATAAGCATAGCCGCGGCATTCACCCTGCCGGCCACCAGCCTGCAAGCCGCCATGACGGTGGAAATGGATGTGCAGCCGCGTGTAATCCGGGTTGGAGAACCCGCTGAACTGCGCTTCACCATCCGAAATGCCGATGAGCCGCAGCCACCCCCGCTTACCGCCATCAATGGACTTCAAATCAACGGACCCAGCGTCGGAAATACCTTTAACTCTTCCATGGTGAACGGCCGTTTCGTCACAGATCGGGCCACCATTTTCACCTATCAAATCATCGCCCTGCAGGAAGGCGAATTTCAAATCGGCCCCTACGCCTGTTCCGATCAGAAAGAAACGGTAAACGTTCCCGCCATTGCGCTAAAGGCATTAAGCCCGCGCGCCGTGGATGCCCAGGGCGGCGTGCAAAACGGCCAGCAGAGCCCGGCGCTTTTCGCCCGGCTCTCCGCCGAGAAAACAACCCTGTTCAATCAGGAAGTATTCGATCTGGTCATGGAAATATTTTACCGGGGCGACATCAACATCGGCCGCGAAATCAGTCTGCTCAATATGCCGGCTACCGGTCTCAGCCTCCAGCCGTTTGAAGAAATCAACCCTTCGCGCGAAGTGGTGAATAATGAGATTTTCGAAGTCCGGCGCTTCCGCTGCAAAGCGCATGCGCTGACGGCCGGCACATTCACGCTAAACCCCACTCTCCGCATCCCGCTGATCGTCCCCCGCCAGCGCACCCGACAGAACTTTTTCGATGATCCCTTCGCGGATATGTTCGGCGGCATGCGCGCCCAGCCGGTGGACATCACGCCGGACCCACTGAACCTGACCATTGTCCCGCTGCCCGAACAGGGAAAACCAATCAACTTTTCCGGAGCCGTCGGACAGTTAGACATGCAGGTGGACGTGAAGCCCACCGAACTCGAAGCCGGTGAACCGATCACCGTCACCACCCTCATTTCAGGCACTGGCAACATCGATCTCATCTCGCCGCCGACCTTTCGCGAAAACGATCTCTTTAAAGCCTATGAAACACGACGCATCGAAAACAACGGGAACGGCGGAAATACCGCCGGACAGCGAACCTTCGAACAGGTGGTGATCCCCAAATCCGACCAGGCGTCCGAATTACCCGCGCTGTCGTTTTCCTATTTCGACCCCCAAAGCAGCCGCTACGAAACCATCCAGCGGGGCCCCTTCGCACTGACTGTCCGCCCATCCACAAAAAGCACCGCCCAGTTGATTCAGGCCGCCGCCCCCGGCAGCGCGTCGCAAGCGAAACTGCTCGGTTCCGATCTGGTCTACCTGAAACCGGCACCCGCCGTCTGGACGCGTACCCCCGTGGTCCCGCTCTATCACAATCATCTGTTCCAGCTGGCGGTTCTCTTCCCGCCCTGCGCGCTCGCGCTGCTCTTCTTCCTGCTTCGTCGGAAAACGGAATTGCAGACCAATCAGGCCAAGGCCCGGCGGCTTCGTGCTCCGAAAAGCGCCCGAGCGGGTTTGCGCAAAGCAGAACATGCCCTCAAAAACAATCGTCATGCGGAATATTATGACGGCCTGTGGGAAGCACTTTCCTCCTACTTCGGCGACCGGCTGAATCTGGCCCCCGGCGAAATAGCCTCCAGCCAGGTACTGGAACTCTGCCGAAACGGAGGCATGCCGCAGGAACAAACGGCATTGCTTCAACGCCTTTTCGAACAGTGCGATGAATGCCGGTTCGGAGCGGTTTCTTCGCATCGCAGCGATCCGGACGCGCTCACTTCCGATCTGAAAGCCGTTCCGGCCCTCCTGAAAGCGGCGGAAAGGATTCGGTTATGATGCGATCACGCCTAAAGATAATCTATACGGGGACTCTGCTGTGTCTCGTTTTTTCGACAACCATTCCCGCTCAGCAACCGGCGGTCATCAATACCCAGGCCGGACCGGCGGAACAATTCGACGCCGCGCGCAAAGCTTACGACGACGGCGATCTGACCCGGGCCATCGCCCTGTATGAAAACCTGCTGAATCAGGAATACCGGCCTGCCGAAGTGTACTTCAATCTCGGCAACGCCTGTTTCCGCACCGGAAACAATGGAAAGGCCATCCTGCACTTCAAACGGGCACTGCTGCTTGATCCGCGGAATCATGACATCAAGGCCAACCTGCGCTTTGCCGTGGAAAATGCCGGGGCGCTGGTCCCCCGGGGCAACCTGCTTTTCACCTTTACTCAACAAGCCACGCTCAACGAATGGCTGATCCTGGTACTGATCTTCTGGTGGCTGACCGCGGCCGCCTGGATACTGCGCCTCGCGCTTCCATCCCGCTCCGAGGCCGCAAATCGGTTGATCCTGTGCTTCGGGCTGCTTCTGCTGATTACTCTGGCATCCGCGCTGCAAAACATCCGCCTTCGCGCCCATCCGGAGGCCGTCGTTACCGCCAAAGGACAGTCGGCGCTGTCCGCGCCTCTTGCCGGCGCGACCACCCTGTTCCATCTGCCGGAAGGCTCCATCGTCCGCGTGACCGAACGGTCCGGCGAATGGCTGCACATCACGGCGGGGGACCAATCCGGATGGATTCGCCAGGGCGTTTGCGAGCCCGTACCGGTTTTTTAGCATTGCAAAACTACTGAAAACCCGGATCATCCGCCGCATGAAACTTCAATGGATTTCCACGGTGTTATTTCTGGCATCTCTGACCACCCTTTTTGCTCAGACGGAAACAAACGCCGCACCAAAGAATCCCCGACCCATCTTCAGTATGTTCGACGTCTGGGAAGCCCGCGCCGACCTTAAGGCGGAAGGGTACTCCGATGACGCCGACGAAGATCCCTCGGTGGCCGTGAACCAAATGGAAATGAATTTTTCCGTGCCGCTCTTCATGTCCAAACGGGTGCGCCTGATGAGCGGCGCAAATTTGGATTGGTACCGTTTCTCGTTCTACGACGTCGCACTGGAAGATACCGACACCTACGATATTTCCGTTCCATTTAACATCGCCGTACCTATGAACGATCAGTGGTCCCTCATGACCATCGTTTCCCCCAGCATCCACAGCGATCTGAAAAAAGTGGACCACAACGATTTTAAAACGTCGTTTCTGATGTTGGCCAACTATACCTACACCCCACAACTCAGTCTGAGTGCGGGCTTCGCCTACAGCCGCATTTTCGGCGATGATGAATACTTCCCCGCCGCCGGACTCACCTGGACCCCGACGGATAAATGGTCGATTCAACTGGTCTTCCCGCGCCCCGGCATCGCCTACGCATTCAGCAAGCGCCTAAAATTTGAACTCGGCGCCTCCCCGGCCGGCGGAAAATGGAACATTCAGGATCCGCGCGCGAATCGAAACGACGGGGAAGAATATACTTTTGAATTCGAGGGATGGCGCCTTGGTACGGACATCGAATATCAATGGACTGATCACTGGAGTTTTCTGGCCGATGTCGGCACCACCCTCCGCCGGTCATACTGCATCGAGAATGATGACGAAACCATCCTCGATTCCGACGTCGACGACACCATTGGGGTACGCCTCGGCCTCCTTTGCTACCGGTGACATTCCGCTCCGTTGCTCACCGTTCGCCCCATTTTCCGCAAACCGCACGACGTTGCGGCGGGAATACGCTTTACAATGTGCTGACCGTTCGATAATCAAAACCCGTCATTTCCGCCGACGTCTGAGGGGAAATGACCGATTGCGCCTCTGCGGGGTCTCAACCCCATCCGTGTGCGCAAAGCGGACGAAACAATAAGCGAAAGGAGCATTCAATGGCATTTGAAGTGTTTGAGTTTCGGGGACGTATCAGCGGCGGTAACCCCATGCTGACCATCATGCGCACGGGGATGTTCAGTCTGAATGGAGCGGCTCGCAGTGGAATGTTTCAGGGCGTGGAACGGGTTGTACTCATGTATGATGCGGACACCCGCCGCATTGCCATCAAGCCGGAAAAGAAGGCGACCAAAAATTCGCACAAGCTGAGCAAGACGAGCAACATGATGTTCGCTGCGCGGACATTCCTTAAGTATTACCAGATTGATTATTCCGAAACGAAAAAATACGAACTGACCTGGGATTCATCCCTGAAAGCAGCGGTTTGCGATTTAAAAAAACCGTCCGCAGCAGGTAAGCGCCAGGCCAAAGGACGTAAATCCGCCAAAAACTGAGCAAATCTTCTCGGGTTTTCCCGAAAACAACGCCGCCGCAACTGCTGATTTTCAGACCCTGCCGTGCTTTCTGCATGGGAGTATGAACCCTTTTGATGCGGCGTTGTTTTTTCCACACCACCCGCCTGGACAGCGTCTCCCCCGGATGGGGCTGCCCTTTGTTTTACAAACAATCCGCACGAAAATCCGCCCCCGTTATTTTTTTCCATAAAATGCTTTCATCCTGATAAACCGCTGCTACATTGCAGCGCCGAAAGCGCCTGCTGTTGGGCTTGATCAACACTGTGTGACAGTGTTTGGCCGGCGCCTCAAAAACCCCGGACATTTTTAACGGAATGGATGTACCCCTATGCCAAAACGCACAGACATCAAAAAGATCATGCTGATCGGGTCGGGTCCCATCATTATCGGTCAGGCCTGCGAATTCGACTATTCGGGTGTTCAGGCCTGCAAATCCCTCCGCGAAGAAGGGTATGAAGTGGTGCTGATCAACAGCAACCCCGCCACCATCATGACCGACCCCGAATTTGCCGACCGCACCTACATCGAGCCGCTTTCCCCGGAAGCCGTACATGAAGTCATCCGCCGCGAACGTCCGGATGCCCTTCTCCCGACCCTGGGCGGCCAAACGGCCCTCAATCTCGCCATGACCCTCCACAAAACCGGCATCCTTCAGCGCTACGGCGTGGAATTGATCGGCGCTAAAGCCGATGTGATCGAAAAAGCGGAGGACCGCAAACTTTTCAAACAGGCGATGCTGAAAATCGGTCTGGACTTGCCGATCAGTGATTCCGCTCACACCCTGGATGAGGCGCGACAGGTCCGCGATAAAATCGGCAAGTATCCCCTCGTCATTCGCCCGGGATTCACCCTGGGCGGCACCGGCGGTGGAATCGCCTGCAATGATCAGGACTTCGATGAAATCGCCCAGCGGGGACTTTTCTACAGCCCGACCAGCGAAATCCTCGTTGAGGAATCCGTCCTCGGATGGAAAGAATTCGAACTCGAAGTCATGCGCGACCGCAAAGACAACTGCGTCATCGTCTGCTCAATCGAAAACATCGACCCGATGGGCGTACATACCGGTGACAGCATCACCGTCGCACCTGCCCAAACCCTGACCGACCGCGAATATCAGCGCATGCGCGATGCCTCGCTGGCCGTCATGCGCGAGATCGGCGTGGATACCGGCGGCTCGAACGTGCAATTTGCCCTGAACCCCGAAAACGGCCGCATGATCGTCATTGAAATGAATCCGCGTGTATCGCGCTCCAGCGCTCTGGCCTCCAAAGCCACCGGATTCCCCATCGCTAAAATCGCCGCCAAACTCGCCGTGGGCTATACCCTCGACGAACTGCGCAACGATATCACCCGCGAAACACCCGCCTGCTTTGAGCCGTCCATTGACTATGTGGTCACCAAGGCCCCCCGCTTCGCTTTCACGAAATTCGCGGCGACGGACAATACCCTCGGCACGCAGATGAAATCCGTCGGCGAGGCCATGAGCATCGGCAAAACCTTTAAGCAGTCGCTGCAAAAAGCCATGCGCTCCCTCGAAACCGGACGTGCCGGCCTGGGCGCGGACGGCAAAGACGGCAAATTCGAGGCCTATGATGATGAGATGATGGCCCATGAACTGCGCCGCCCGAACGCGGACCGCCTGTTCATCGCCCGGTGCGCCTTCCAGCGCGGCTGGTCGGTGGAAAAAGTGTTTGAGCTTTCAAAAATCGACCCGTGGTTCCTGCGTCACATTGAAGAACTGGCCGCCTACGAGGGTGAGATCAAAAAAGCCGGCAGCATCGAAGGACTGAAAAAGGACCGCGCTCTGTTCCTTCAGGCCAAGGAATTCGGCTATTCGGACCGCCAAATCGCCTGGCTGCTCCGCGCCCGTGAAGATGAGGTGCGCCGGGCCCGCGCGGAACTGAACATTCAGCCGGTTTATGCCTCGGTCGACACCTGCGCCGCGGAATTCACGGCCTTTACCCCGTATTATTACTCCACCTATGGCGAGCTCAACGAAGCCAAACCCTCCGACCGAAAGAAAATCATGATCCTCGGCGGCGGCCCCAACCGCATCGGACAGGGTATTGAATTTGACTACTGCTGCGTACACGCCTCCTTTGCGCTGCTCAAAGCAGGCTTTGAAACCATCATGGTCAACAGCAACCCCGAAACCGTCAGTACGGATTATGACACCAGTGACCGCCTCTATTTTGAGCCGCTGACGCTGGAGGATGTGCTGCACATTTACCGCAATGAAAACTGCTGGGGCGCCATCGTACAGTTCGGCGGACAAACCCCGCTCAATCTCGCGCTGGACCTCGAACGCAACGGCGTCAACATCATCGGCACCAGCCCGAAAAATATTGAAGCCGCCGAGGATCGCAAGTTCTTCCAGGAGCTCGTGACCCGGCTGGGCATCAAACAGCCCGCCAACGGACTGGCCACGAACATCGAAGAAGCGGAAGTCATCGCGGAACGCCTCGGCTACCCGGTGCTGATGCGCCCCTCTTTCGTACTGGGCGGACGAGCCATGGTTATCGTGTATGACCGCGAACATCTGCGCAAATACATGCAGGAAGCGGTGTCCGTCTCGCAGGATCGTCCGGTCCTGATTGATCATTATCTTGAAAACGCGTTTGAAGTGGACGTGGATTGCATATCCGACGGCGAAATTTCCGTCATCGGCGGCATCATGGAACATGTGGAACTCGCCGGCATTCACTCCGGCGACAGCGCCTGCATCATCCCGGCGCCCACGCTTTCCGCAATGGTGAAAGACACCATACGCGCACATACCCACGCCCTGGCCAAAGCACTCCAGGTCTGCGGACTGATGAATGTGCAGTATGCCATTCAGAACGAAGAAGTATATGTGCTGGAAGTCAACCCGCGGGCCTCGCGTACGGTGCCGTTCGTCAGCAAAGCCACAGGCGTCCCTCTGGCCAAACTGGCCGCCCGCGTCATGGCCGGTGAGAAGCTGAAGGATATCGGGTTCACCGCCGAAGTCACCCCGCGCCACTACAGCGTGAAAGAAGCCGTATTCCCCTTCATCCGTTTCCCGCGCACCGATGTGGTGCTGAGCCCGGAAATGCGGTCGACCGGCGAAGTCATGGGCATTGATTCTAGCGTCGGCATGGCCTTCCTGAAAAGCCAGATTGCCGCAGGCGGGAGACTGCCGACCTCCGGGAATGTGTTCGTCAGCGTCCGCGACGAGGACAAAGCCGTCATGATCCCGCTGGCGAAAAAACTCGTGGACCTCGGTTTCGTGATTTATGCCACCTCAGGAACCAGTACCGCACTGCGCGATCACGGCATAAAAAGCAATGCCGTGTTTCGCATCTCCGAGGGCCGTCCCAACGTGGTGGATATGGTGGAAGAAAAGAATGTCGGCTGGATCATCAACACCCCCTCACTCGGACCCAAACCCAAGGTGGACGAAATCAAAATGCGCACCCATGCCGTCATGCGCGGCATTCCCATCACCACCACCCTGGACGGCTGCAAGGCCGCCATCAATGGACTCGAAACCCTGCTCGTCATGAAACATATGGAAGTGTGCAGCCTCCAGGAATACGGGCGGCATGCACCGAAGTTAAAAATTTAGGAACACCCGGGAAGTGATTAAAATGAAAAATTGGAACTGGAAAGAAAAACGGGA
>CAZISY010000010.1:0-15492 GCA_964542025.1 uncultured Verrucomicrobiota bacterium | reverse complement strand
CTGCGCGAAAAACTGACGCTCAAGGGAATCCCCTGTCTCGCCGGACTCGACACGCGCGCGCTGACCACGCTGCTGCGCACGTCCGGCACCATGAAAGCCTGCCTTGTGGCCGATGGCAGCCTGACCGAGGACGATGCCCTGGCACGCGCCAAAGCCTGGGAAGGACTCGACGGCAAGGACTACGCTTCGAAAGTATCCACGGAAAAAGAGTACCTGTGGGACGCCGATACCCGCAAAACCTGTTCCTGGGGCATGGCCGAATCCGTGGGTAAGGCTGATCTCTCCATCGTTGCCTACGATTTCGGCATCAAGTGGAACATTTTGCGTGGACTTCGTCGGCACGGCATGAATGTCACCGTCGTCCCGGCCCGCACACCGGCTTCCGATGTGCTGGCCAAAAAACCCGACGGCGTATTTCTTTCGAATGGTCCGGCCGACCCCGCTGCCGTCACCTATGCGGCGGACGCCATACGCGCCCTGATCGGCAAAGTGCCCCTGATGGGTATTTGCCTCGGCCATCAATTGCTGGGGCTTGCCCTCGGCGGCGTCACCTACCGCCTGAAATTCGGCCATCACGGCTGCAATCATCCGGTGAAAAATCTTCAAAACGGCAGTGTTGAAATTACCTCACAGAATCATAATTTCGCCATTCGGGAAGACAGCATCGACCGGACCCGCGTCGACATTACACACATCAACCTGAACGACCGAACGATTGAGGGCATCCGCCATAAAAAGGAACCGGCCTTCTCGGTGCAGTACCATCCGGAAGCGGCACCCGGCCCGCATGACCCCTATTATCTCTTCGCCCAATTCCGCGAGATGATTAAAAAGGCGTAACGGAAACTCAGGGCTGCGTCAGGCGGCCCATGAACAGAATCGACCCGGAAGCCAAGTCGCGGATGAGATACATAAACGGGCGATCCGCCCGAAAGCATGGCGGCTTGGCTGCCCAACCATCCATTTCCGTCATCGTGCAGGCTGCGGCACGGGTTCCCTTTTCATCCACCTCGATCTTCGCGCTGTGAATCAAATTACCGATATAATACCGGTCTATTCCCGCTTCAAGCATGCCGCTGAAGTCAGCCTTCCCGGAATCAAACGCCTCGCACAACCCCATTGCACGGAGCAGCTCTTTTAAGTTCAAACGATCTTCGGCGGTGAATCGCGGAATCTGAAGAGTGATTTCCGTAGGCATCAAATGCAGCATCCATTCGTTCAGTTTCTCACACGTCAGTTTTTCCTCCACCTGCTCAAGCGTCTGACCGAAACGCGGTAAAAGAATCAGCATTGAGAGTTCCCCGCCGCGGTATGGAAGCTCCACAAGTTCAAGATCATCTTCTCCCAGGCAGGCGTAATAGAACACCCCGTCCTGCGACATCATTTGAATCGGAACCGTTTTTCCCGGAGAAATATAAAACCGGTCGGGCACGGTGGAAAACCGATCGAAGCAGGATGTCCATTTACCGTTGAAATACAGCGTATTAATGAGCAGCATCCGAATTTCCTCATGGAACATTTCAGGTGATACCATCCCCGTGATGTATCCCTGGGTTTTCCGCTCAACCCAGTTATTGACCGCATCAGCCGTATCAGCAGCGCGCCCACGAAAATCCGCAAAATAAAGGTCCGCATCAAAATACGAATCCATCCATTTTGTATATTCCGTCCGTATTTCGGCGCCCTGCTGAACCCAAATGGAATTGGCCGTAATCAGAGAAATATCGTCGTTACCGAATGGGAGTCCCCGGCGAAGCTTGCGAAAGGCACCGCATAACTCCTTGGAAGGCATGGGATATTTCATGACGGATGCCCATTCTTTTTCCGTAGTCCCCCGGCTTCCGGCATACGTCATGATGAGTGACTCTGCTATGCTGTACGGTGAAAATATTCTATTCCTGCCGGGCGTTGATGAAGCCAGTTCTTTATACAACTCCAGGGCAAACCGATTATTGTTTTCAACCAGGTCATCGACTTCACTCGGTCCGGCATAGAGCAGCGAACCGGACAACAGGATCATCATCACCGCCACAGAACAAAATCGAAAATCCAAATGGTTACGCATAATGCCACGCTTTCACCTCAGTTATCTATTCCCGCGCCATAGGTACATTTCTTTGTGACAGCATTATTTAATGTGTAATCCATGCCATAATTTTCGTATTCCACCAAACAGCAAAAGAAGTCCGATTGATAAAAGAATTACCAAAAAGGCTATCTGCCCTTTAGCGACCTCACCTCCGATGACAGCTCCGCCGGTTGTCACAAACTTATGCCCCTCCTTCAAACCACAGGTATAACCAACATGTCGTAGGGTGGACGTTCGGACAGCCTTCTTCCTGGAATGAGTCTGAATATGGAAATCAGGAAAACAGGAACAGATCGCAAAGTGCTGTGGACTCGTTCTCCCGTAGGTTGGGCATTCCTGCCTGACCTCTTATCCTGCTGATCCTGTGCATCGATGCCAAAAAGGAACAGCGCATTTGGACTGGATGAACAGGATTTTGCAGGATTGTTGGAGGGTGAGCGTCTCGCGAACCGCTTGGATGAATGCGGCAGATCTTCTCTCACCGAGGCACAAGGGCCCCGTGTGCATCCTGCATGTCGTAGGGTGGACGTTCGGTCCGCCTTCTTCCTGGAATGATTCTGAATATGGAACTCAGGATTACATTCTCCCCGCACCCCCGAACTCCGCGAATAAACACTACTTGCCCCGATATTATATAGGACTGCTCCGCGACCTGATGACTCCGCGACCTGACTCCGCGACCCTTTCGATCCGTATTTTTACAAATTACTCCCTGAAACACTCAACACATTCCCAATATTTGGCCATCTGTTCGGGCGGGAGGAGTGGAAGTTGGCGCGTATCCACTGGAGTCGTGAACAACGGGTTTAATGCAGGATCAACAACACCGAGTGCGTGCCCCCTGCCCCGGCTTTTATCCGTCGGACCGTTTCTCTTTGATTGGAACAGATCTTCAAAGATCGTTTCACGCGTATACTCATTCACCGGTTTGTTGCATGCACCGAATAATTGCCCGGGAACCCATTGCCCATTCTCCCGGGAAATAGACAACGTCGCTCTAACGGGCGCCATCACGCGATAGATATAGGCCTTTCCCTCCGCCACGGTACTGGCGTACGACGCCACGCAATGATGCATGGCATTGCCTTCGAAATAGAGATCATCCGGAGTGGGAATCGGACGAATGTCCTCCGTGCCGGAAAATGGCGGATCATCAAAGCGGGACGGCAAAGCCCCCTTTCCCGCGATCATGCCTCGCTGATAACGATCCGAAAGCTCATCATGCACCTCCTTCAGGCGCTTCAAAGAAACAAAGTGTTGCGGACAGTGATTCGGACCCGCCGTTTGAGCCATTCGCAGGATATCGCTCATCATCCAGAGGATCGGCGGATATTTTCCGATATCCTGTGCCTCATCTTTACTGATATCCTCAATCAGGCGAGAGGTGATCAGGGAACGAAATTTGTAATCCAGCATCAGGCTCAGAGCACCTGTATTGATCGTCTCCAGGTGCGAAAAACACTTTACAACAAACGGGTCATCAAACGAATTCCGCAAATAGAGCAGCGACTCGATGGACAGCGAACAGGGCTTGATTTTACTCAGAATACGCCGGGCATTCTCCGTGCCAGGGAACCCCAGCCAGGTCAGGATTTGTTTTTGCTTTTTGTTAATCAGGCCGCGAGCCGCCCGCATCGGCAGTTTGACCGCCGGCTTGTGAAAAACCCAGTTACTGGCGAGCGCATAAAACAGCCCCGGATTGCTATGGTGGAGATCAAGCGCTCCGGGACATCGAGCAAAGAGATTCATCGCATGCCACCGGCGCGTTCTGTATTTGAGCAGCTCATCCCGTATAAGCGGCGGGATCATGTCGAAATAGCGTCCTTGAGTGATTCGATTCTTGCGATCAAGCTCGCGGCACCATGCATAATCGTCGTAAAGAACACCGGGCAGGAGATACTGTCCGGAGGGAAGCGCCTGCGGTTCTATCCGCTCTACTTTTTCCTCATCGTCCTGGGAGGATGCGGGAAAAAGGAATCGGTAAAGAATTCTATCCGCGTATTGGCGGGTGGCTTTCCAACCGTGGGAACGCTTTTTAAACCACGCACGCGGATCCGGCCAGGAGGACATCACGAGAACCCGATCCTTCTCAAAAAAGTACAGTTTGCCATCCTTGAATGCAAAACCCGGACGCCCCTCAATAAAGCAGGGAGGTCCTTCTTTTGAATGTCGCGTTTTGGCCATGGATCAACACGTTCCTTTCTACAGTGTCCCGGAACATCAATAAGACATCAGGAACCATTATTTCCGGAAAATACAGAGAAATTATTTTCCAGGGGACCATCGCTGCATCCACCGAATACCCACCCGTTGGTGAGTTTTGAATATGGACGCACAAATTTCCGGAATAATGGAATTGCACACTCTTTATATCAGCACAAGGAGAACGACTATGACATCAATGAACACGGTAATCCTGGCAGGGCGATTGACTAAAGACCCCGTTATCCGGCGTATACCATCCGGCGCCTCGGTGGCCGACATACGAATGGCGATCAACGAACGATGGAAAGGCACCGATGGCGAGTGGAAAGAGAACACGGTCTTTGTGGATCTGGTCGCATGGGGAACCCTCGCCGAAACGGCGGAACGCCATCTGAAGTCCGGACGACTCGTGCTGGTGGAAGGCTCTCTCCAATTCGAGGAATGGGAAACCCAAACCGGCGAAAAACGAACCAAGCTCCGCGTTCGGATCAGCCGCTTTCATTTTCTGGATGCCCCGAATCAAGCGCCCGCTGAAAGTAAAGAGCTGGACGCGGTTCATCCGCCTGGGGAGCCTACTCCAGAATCAGGCAATCGCAAGGAGGGAACCACAAGACGCACCCCTGCGCATCAAGAACAGGCCCCTGACACAGAGCCTTCGGATGTCGATACGTTGGAAGATCTCTTTTAAACAAAGTGAAACTAGTGAAAGGAACTTTTGGATGAAGGGTATCTTTGCGAGGCACGGCTGAAAAGGCCGTATTGGGCGGGGTATAGGGTCACCGGGACCTCCCGCAGCAAACCGGTAATGGGGCGTTCGCTCCGCGTCCTGCTGAAATACACACTCGCAAAGACGCCTGACATCCAAGGGAAATATACGATGAAAAGCAAACCGCCAACCTACGAACAATCCAGCCGCTTTGATTCCATAGTCAACGTTCTGTTATCCTTCCGGTTGTCCTCTATGCGCAAACGCCGAAAAGCGTCCCTGTATCATGAACTCTTCCACGCCGCACAAAGTCCCGTTGCACTCCATCCCTCCGTGGTGGATCACCTTCTCCCACCCCGCAGCACATGGATTCGTTTGAAGAAAGATCAACGAAAACATCTCACATCGCTCGAAATCCGCCGTAAAGAAATCCGAATCACCCTGCTCAACGCGTATTCGAAAAACACAACGGACCTTGCCGGATGGCAAATACGCCTGAACGCTTTTGTAGAAGAGATTCAGGCCATTATGCGCGGCGAAGTTCCCTTTTATTTCAAACAACCGAAAATCAATGCCATCCCCAAACACTCCGGCGGAGTACGCCTGGTCTGCTCCTACGGTCTGCAGGACCGAGTTATCCTATCACTTCTCGCCCGTTATCTGACGGCTCACCTGGACGACCTCTTCCTCCCCTGCTCCTACGCCTTCCGACGGGAATACACAAAGACCCACCACGAAGCCGTCCGGGACCTGCTCGCCTACAAAAACCGGCACCCCCCTGAATCCCTTCATATTGCCGAGTGTGATATTGCTCAATTTTTCGACACCGTCGATCATCGCGTGGCCCTTCAAGCCTATCATGATGCCGTCGAGGCACTCCAATCTCGCGGAGTGGACATTCATCCCTGCGCCACACAATTATTCACTATGGCGATTGAGTCCTATTCTTTCTCCCGGGATATCGCCGGAGCCGACACCGACGCCAATCACCCTTGGTCACCATCCGTCGAAAAATGGAAGGAAATCATTTCTCCTCTTTATGACGATTACCGGAATCATTCCATTGGCATAGCGCAAGGAAGTCCCCTTTCCGGGCTTATCGCCAACTTGATCCTGCACCAGGCCGACCAGCTCATGATGGCCACCGACGACCCATCCCTTTTCTATGCCCGTTTTGTAGACGACATGCTGATCGCCCACCCCGATCCAGAGGCCTGTCGTCGCCATTTTGAACAGTACATAGAAATATTGAAAAGCCTTCGACTCCCCACCCATCCACCCCAATCCGTGAAATACGGGAGTGAATACTATGAGCATAAAAGCAAAAGCCCCTTCGCATGGACCGCGTGCAATGTGCCCTGGATCGGTTTCGTCGGGTACCAGATCCGGTACGATGGATTACTCCGCATTCGCAAAGAATCGCTGACTAAAGAACGTAAAAATCTCCAAAAAGTCACTGACCATGTACTTCATTGCCTGAATCAACCGAATGCGATGAAAAAAGATCCACTGCTGACCATCTTAACCATTGAAAAGCACATGATCGGTCATGCGGTCGGACGGGTTGATTTGCAGAAAGAGCAGCATCTTCCCTCGCAGTTGTGCTGGGCAGCCGGTTTTCAGGTGCTCCATGTGCATCCACATGAAAGTCAACCCCTACGCGTAAATGATCACCTGCGCGAACGGCACCTCAACACCCTCTGGAAAGCCATGACAGACAAGACACCACGTAGCGGCACCACACGCCCAAAAGCCACCACCGGAGCCGTCCGCAGTTACTACGGAGCTTTTTCCGGAACACCGTATAACTATGACTATCCGATCGCGTCGGGAAAGGGCAGCTATTGATGAATGCCAGCATGGGTGCAGACGATTGCCCAAAAGGCCATGACTGGAGGAGGCAATTCCAACGTACCGCCTGCGCTAACGACCCGGCTGGCTGCTGACAAAAGCACTTCTTGACCAACTTCACACCAACCCCCTGAATGCACCCGAAAATTAAGCCGCCCCGATCCCTCACCACACTGGAACATTAAAATATAGGACTGACTCGAATGCCGCTGCCGATCATGTGCATCGATGCCAAAAAGGAACAGCGCATTTGGACTGGATGAACAGGATTTTGCAGAATTATTGGAGGGTGAGCGTCCCGCGAACCGCTTGGATAAAATCTCTCACCGAGGCACAAGGGCACCGTGTGCATCCTGCATGTCGTAAGGTGGACGGCTTGCCTGACATAGCCTTGGCGGCGTCAGGTCCGCCTTCTTCCTGGAATGATTCTGAATATGGAACTCAGGATTACATTCTCCCCGCACCCCCGAACTCCGCGAATAAACACTGTTTGCCTAGGTATTATATAATATAGGACTGATTCCGCGGCCCCTGACACCGCGGCCCACCGTTCTACACTACATCACTTCTCGTTCCAGCTCATCCAGCAGAGCGAGCTGCTGTCGAATCGCCTTAGCCAACTCCGTATAGTGCCGACTCTCTAAACGGCCATACAATACGCGTGTCCATACTGCATCTTGCTCGCTCGCCACAGCCAGGCTATGCTCGTTCACTAACTGCCGAATGCTCTTCGTGCCATTCTCTTCCAGCGGTTTTGTATCAATGAAAAGAAGCAATTGCGCATGATACGCATTCAGAATCTTTTTTGATTCAACGATGCGCTGTTCACTCGCTCTATCTTTTGTGAACCACGCCACGCCACTGGTAAGAATCACGACAAACACAGTAAGAGGCCAAAAAACGTTTATCATTGCGAACGCCAGCGTGTGCCAACCCGCAGCCAGCACGGCCGTTCCAAAGATCGTCGCGCTTAGACTGGCTGCCAGCGTTTGCTCTGCCAAGCCCAGTGTGAACTCAGGGGAGACGGAAAATGCGCCGACAGCCGCTCGCACCGCACCGTCCATTTTCGATAGTTCCTGATGGTAGGCCGCTACTCGCTTCTTCCATGTTGCCTGATATCGAACCACCGCCTGCTCAAATATATGTGCCACCTTTTGCTCAATAGCATCATTTGGGCACAACTTGTCTAACGCTTCTTCCAATAGTATGCGATCCTCAACCACCACCGCATTCGCATCTGTATTTTCAAGTTTTGCATGTATTTTTTCGGTCGAGTCAATCAGTGGCTGCAAGGTATTTTTAAAGCGGGGGCCGATGAAGTTGCTCACGTTATCAACCAATCGTGGGCCTGTGGCATTAATAGCCATGCGATGGACGGTAGTTTTGGTTTTGTTAATCGTCACGCCACCGGTTTTCTTCCATGTGTCCACCAAGCCTGTCCACCAAGATGACTTGTTGCACAGGAATTCGGCCACCTTATCTCCAAGTTCCATGAAGTAGGCATCCAGGTTGTTATATACTTCATCAAAGAACGCACTGGATGTGTCCATTGCCGTGCGCAGGAAATGCTCTCTCTGCCGCGCCATTTGCTCTTCAATCATCTCATAATGCAACCGATATTCCATTAAACGCAACTTGGCATCTTTTAGGGCAATGATCTTTTCATACGCAGGCGCCATCGAATCGGCGAGCGTTGCAGGTAAATGGCCCAGCGTCGCTAGCAATGTACTTTTGATATTTTCTGCCATTGCTGTATCAACAATGCGAATGCTATCCAGCACATCAGAAAACAGACTCAATGTGCATGCTTTCTCGACTAGATTATACTGTGGCGACGTATTCATTATCCTTTCGCATTGTTTGATATGCCGTTTTGATTATGTGTTGAGCGGGTTCAAGCAATTCCTTCATACGTGCATAGGTTTTGGCTGGATTCTCCAGCGCCTTTCCCACCATCACCGCAGTGCCAAGCCCCAGAAGACACCCCCACCATATTGGACCGCCCATTAGATTCGTCACGAGAATCACGGAGCCGGATACCATTGCTCCTTTTCCTGCATGAACGACACATTCCCGCTTTCCCTCAGTCTTACATAACGCATATGCAGTCGATACGCTGGCGATACCTAGCAGTGCAGGATTTGCACTCGCAAAACTTGACACCAACATGGCACCACCCAAACGAGACAATTCTTCCGGCCGTCCTCGACGGGCCACCACTATCGCCGCAGCCAACCCCAGCGCGCCGCCAAGCAATTCGGACCCATTCACGGTCATTGCATCGGCCAAGTATGATTTGGATATGCCCGTATCAGCGCCTAAACTGGCAACCTGATCAAACGTCTCAGGCTCAATGGAATAAAGGATGTTCGTCCCACTGACCGATGCCGTGTCTCGCAACAAATGCTCGCTGGCCTGCATTAGCTCGTTCGCAAAGGCATCATCTCCAGCCACATCTTTGACCGCAGCCAGTGCCCCCAGTAAGCTATGCTGGCCATCCAGCAAATGATGCAGATGTGAACCCCCGATATGCGTGGTGTTGTAAACGGCATCAATGGCGCGATCATACTCATCGAAATTATGATTAAATGTAGCAGCCAGCCATTGATCAAGACGATATCCTGGCTCACTGGCCAATGCGCTGATCGCTCCAACGCGCATATCGACGTGACAGGGCTTGATTCCAAGCTCAATCGCTTTCACGCGTCGCTTACATTCTTCAGATTGAGAACTCATCATGGCGCTTTCACCTTCGACAAACACAACTCTCTGAAAACGCACTCAGCACATGACGTGGCATTTCCACACAGCTCATAATGCGACATCGGGAACGGCAGATTTTTAAGCGGATCACAGCACACCGCATTCATGGCTGCAACATCCTCCCGAATTCCGGTTATCGCCGCGTCAACATCTCCTTCTGAGGGCGAAAAGGCATCTTCCTGATAGATGTCGCAGAGGTAGGTCAGCCTTGTTTCCAAGTGCCGCACGCTAACGTCAAGTGCTTCGCGTGCCAATGCGCTATAGGCCATCAATTGTGTGTCGTGTTGTTTTGCATGCTTATGACCGGTCTTCCAATCGAAAATGATCACTTGATCATCGACCGCAATCAGGAAGTCGAACTTGCAGAAGATTTTCATCACATTCAAACGTGATTCCCCGAATGGCCGAGGCGATTCGATCAACCAATTCGGATGGGCCGGGTCGGCCTGTTCCAGAATCCAGCGATACCGATCCGATTCGAGAAACAGCCTCATGCTTTGTTCAATCCGTGGAACCATGTCGCTTGGGCTGATGGACTTTACTTCACCGTAATAAACCTCCGCGAACGTTTGCTGCGCACAACACTTCGCAACGAGCGCATTCGCTTGCTCACGAATATCCGGCCAGCGTCGAATTATTCGGTCGCGAAAAGACTGCTCCAGCACACCGGCGATCAGTTCGTGAACGATCGAGCCGATTTCCATTCGGAGAACTCTCAGTTCACGCAGCGCCTTGATCTTTTCCCGATCCTCGGCGTACTTCCAATAGTACTGATAATAATACTTCCGCTTGCAAGTGCGGAAAACCGACGCCCGACTCGCCGACCAGCCAATCCCCGGAGTGAAGGGATAGATCGTGTCAAATGTCGCAAGTCCTTTTGAAATGTTCATGATGCAGCAATCCATGTGTATTTGATCGGCTTTCCTTTTTTTACGATGAGTTGGTCCTTTATCGCCTGATTCAACCAGCTCTGCACTTGCGTGGTTGATACATCCAAAAATAATTCGGCCAGTTCATTTTTAGTCAACGGCTCCTTCAGCATCTGCTGCATATAAGGCAGGACAAGCTTATAAACCGAGATCGGACATGCAGAATATTCACGATCCTCTGCGGGGTATGTCTCCCTTTTCTCCGAAACAGAAAGGAAGGAACTCGCTGCGACAGGAATGTCAAATTCCATAACAAGTTGTTTCCCGCTTTTTTGATCAGGCCTCTTGCTTTTCTTCGGCACCGGCGTCTGCCGGAGAATCTCTTTGGGCGTGTTCATTAACCACGCCGGAACAAATGGCCTGGCACCAAGATCAAGCAACTTGCTGTTCCCCGTCGGAACATGTTCATCCAGTCGAACAAACACCGGACGACCCTGCGGGCGTTCCAGTTCTTCCTCCGCGCCCGCCCAGGTACCTCCCTTTTTGTGTTCTGCACTGACGACCACGGCAGCATCCGACATGGCATAAATGAGTTTATTCCGCCCCATGGCCTGCCCCACATGAAAACCTGCTTCCGGATGGTAGGGAGAAAGCAGCAGCAGCCTGCCCTGACTCAACGCCTTCCGCCAGTCCTTGCTCACCGAAGCTCGCATAAGACTATCAGCCAGCACTCCAACCGCCACTCCACCGGCATCCAGCGCCGCCTGCATGGCGATACTATCCACCCCTCGGGCACCTCCCGAAACAACAAGCTCGCCATGCTTGGCGCACCAACGGGCCACCTCGCCCGCAAAAGCTGTTCCCGAGGCATCCACATTGCGCGACCCAACCACGCCGAAGCCACCACCACGCAACAGCTCCCGGTTCCCCGTCCCAATCAAAAACGCAGGCGCTTGATTATTCAAATGCGACTTCAGCCGTCCCGGATAATCCGAATCACAACGACAAACCACCCATACCGAGGCCCGCTCCCAGGCCTCTAGCGCGAAGCCCAACAGCACCCCGCGCCCAAGCAGAGCCGAGAGCCGTTCCGCGTCCACCTGGATGCACCCCGCCACCTCATCGAGATTCCCCACCGAAAAAAGCGACTGAAGATCCATCTTGTGCTCGAGCAGATAATGAACCAACGCATTATACTCCCGCAACGTGAGCGGGGCTTCCTTCTCGCGCACGCTCAATCGTGCGCAAAGTAACAAGATTGCTTTTGCATTGTCTGAAAGATTCATAACACACGACTCCACTAATCCATTTTCGGCGAGTTGAGAGCCAGCGCCAACGGGAACACGGCGGCACAAGCTGCTCGTCGCAATATGGCCGCCGCGACCGTGAAAGTCCACCTCGAATCCACCATGTCATCCACCAGAAAACAGGGGGTCGGCAGGCAAAGCAACGGCTCCGCCACAAACGCACCGTCCAAATTACGCACCTGATGAAAGCTGTTGTTCATTTCCTTTTGCTCGGCGGTGTCACGAGCCTTGCACAACACCGCCCGAAAGGGAATACCCAGCGACTTGGCCAGCCTTTCCGCAAAATCCGGGACCAATTGCGGGCGACGGCGCGAGGGAATACAGGTCACCCATTCCGGACGCGGATTCGGTGCCCATTCCTTAATCATCTCCACGCAGGCATCCACCAGGCGATCTGAAAACCTTCCATCAACATATTTTCCGTCTGCCACCTGTGAGCCCCAGCCCGCATCCCGCCACAACGATAACGCACGCCCGGGCTCAAACTGCTGTTCAGGAGTAATCCGCCCCTTAAATGGATAAACCACAAACGCCCCTTCGCCCGGCCACATCCTGCGAGGCACAATAACCTGATGAACCCTTCGCAGAAACCGTGCCGCTTTCTCGGCGTACAGTTCCTCGTAACTCGAAGGCACAATGGGTTGACCAAGACACCCCGCACATCGTCCGCACCGCGCGGCATGAGGATCATCAAGCGCTTCCGACAGAAAGTGCATGAGGCACCCCGAGTGGTCCATGTACGAACGCATTTGCGACTGCTCTGCATGACGCAACTGCGTGATCTGCCCCACATACGGCTGATTCACCTCATAAGAATACGCAACCTGTGTCGCTTGATAAGCCGACTTAATCCTCGTAATCGGCGAAGGGTTTTCCACAGAAATATACTTCAGCGCCTTTTCCAACTGACCATGAGAGACATCCAAACGCGCCTCCAGGCCACGAATAGAAAGCCCGCCGTCCGCAGCAAGCAGGGCATCAAGCACCTGGCGAACATGAGCCTGCGGGGGAAACGCATTACGAATGAAATAATCAGCGATGCGGTCATCTTCTTCCCCGCACATCAACAGACCAAGAGCTTCCGGCACCCCGCGCCCTGCCCGGCCCACCTGCTGATAATAATGGACCACCGATGAAGGGCGCTGATAGTGGATCACAAACGTCAAATCCGGCTTATCGAAGCCCATCCCCAGAGCCACCGTGGCAACCAGCACTTTGATTTCATTATTCAGCAGTTTTTGCTCCAACTCTTCGCGCGGCTTTTTACCCTCCTCGGCTTCACCATCCAGATCGGCATAATACGCCTCCGCCGCGATACCATTCAGACGGAGCCAATCCGCAACCAGCCTGGCATCACGCACCGTCAGCGCATAGACAATCCCCGACCCCGGCAGCGACGGAATATGCTGAGCCATCCACGCCAATCGAGCCACCGGACTCGGCATGTGCACATTTTGCAAACGCAGACTTTCCCGCGCAAGAGGCCCCTTGATATGCGCAATGTTACCCAACTGCCGTTTGATATCCGCCACCACACGATCATTAGCCGTTGCCGTCGTTGCCAAAACCGGAATGTTGGGCGGCAACTTTTTAAGAACATTCGTGATGCGGCGGTAATCCGGGCGAAAATCATGCCCCCAGTCCGAAATACAATGAGCTTCATCCACTACAAAGAGACCGACTCGCGGCGCAATGTGTTGCAGCACATTCTCCTGAAACGATGAATTGGCCAATCGTTCCGGCGACACCAAAAGCAGGTCCACTTGATTGGACAGAAGCCGACGCTCAATGCCGTCCCACTCATCATGGTTGGTGCAATTGATGGACACCGCACAGAGTCCAAGTCGTTGCGAAGCCTCCAACTGATTACGCATCAACGATAACAAGGGCGAAATAAGCAGGGTAACACCAGCTCCTTGCTCGCGAAGAAGTTTGGTGGCCACAAAATAGACCATGCTCTTCCCCCACCCCGTACGCTGGACGACCAGCATCCGCTTTCGCGCCAGCAACGCCTCAATGCTTTCCCACTGCCCCGGATGAAACACCGCCCCGCCAAGCCCCGTGGCCTTCCGCATTAATTCTAACGCCTTGTCATGCTGATTCATTCTATTCCCCGCAATGACCACTCCATCATTACCCGATATATTACCCATTACCATTACCCAATAAGCTTCAGGCGGACAAACAACGCCTTCCTGTCGGCATCACCCACCACGATACCCCTCCGATGAATTGGTTCGTTTCTTTTTTGCCATATTTATTTCGCCCTCCCGACTATGACATGGATGCTACCAATCCATCCAAGATTTGAATACCTGTTAATGGCCACAAATTCGCTACATTCTCTCGCATCGCCCCGCACCCCCGAACTCCGCGAATAAACACTACTTGCCCCGATATTATTAATATATAGGACTGAATATCATCTAAAGGATTTATGAAGCCGAAGAGGCTTTGGACACGTTAAACTTCTTTCGAACCAGTTAACCCGAAAGGAGAATATCATGAGAACCAAAGCCTCCGAGCAGAAGATATACGTTGGATTAGACCTGCATTCAAGCAATGTGTATTGCGCGATGATCGATGCGGAAGGGAAGCGGATCTATCAGAAACGGTTATCGAACGAATTAGGCGAATTGCTTGAGGTGTTGAAGCCATTTCGACAGAGGATTGAGGGTATCGCGGTGGAGTCGACATACAATTGGTATTGGCTGGTGGATGGATTGAGCGATCATGGGTATCCCATCTGTTTGTCCAATCCGGCGAAGACGGATGCCTACACGGGGCTGAAACGGACGGATGATCAGAGCGATGCCTTTTGGATTGCGGAGTTGCTGCGGCTGGGCATATTGCCGCAAGCGTATATCTATCCGAAAGAGCAGCGTCCGCTCCGGGATCTGCTGCGTCGCCGCGGCATGATGGTGGCTCAGCGGACGCAACTGTCGTTGAGTATGCAATCAATGATCACCCGCCAAACCGGCTGCCGGATCAGCGGCGCGAAATTGAAATTATTCACGGAAGAAGAGTTTAAGGAATGGATGCCGGATGCCCGTCACCTATTGGGGTTACAAAGCCAGCAATCGGTGATTCACTCGCTGGACGAGGCGATTCAAAACATCGAAAGCGGAGTAAAAAACGAAATTGTGCTGATCGGGCCGTATCAACGACTGGTGAGTCTTCCGGGGGTGGCCTTTGTTTTGGGTGCCACAATCATGCTGGAAAGCGGGCCGGTGTATCGCTTTGCATCGGCGGGTAATTATGCGTCCTATGCGCGGTCCGTGGACAGCCGCCGGGAATCCAATGGGAAGAAAAAAGGCGAAAACAACCGCAAAAACGGGAATCGGTATTTGGGCTGGGCCTTCGGGGAAGCGGCCCGCTATGCGCAACGATTTAATCCAGGGATTCAAGCCTGGTTTGATCGCAAGGCGGCCCGAACCAATCGCATCGTGGCGATCAAGGCACTGGCCTGTAAGCTGGCCAAAGCGGCGTATTATGTCATGAAGAACGATGAGGATTTCGATATGATAAAGATGTTTGGATAAAGGATTTGGCCTGTCGCCGTGATCCGGCCAAGGGATTTGACGGAATCACAGGACTGAATGGAAGCGGCGACGGGCTTGAGAAGTTGCTTGAGCTGGTCTGTTTTGCCCGGCGTGCGAGCCAAAACGGGGTTGGACACCGCCTTGAGCGGATGAGCCACAG
>CAZISY010000009.1:3707-59171 GCA_964542025.1 uncultured Verrucomicrobiota bacterium | reverse complement strand
CCCGGCGCCTTCTTCGCGCATTTTTGAACCTTAATTTCGTCTTGCCATGCCCCGCAAAAGGCCTATTTTTAAAGTGTTGGGTTCGAGGGGATGCTGAATGAGTACTGAGCACAGGGGTTTGTGAACGTATGCGTATTCGGAAACTGACGAATGATTGCGGTGGCCAGGCGATGGTGGAATACGTCCTGCTGACCGTCCTCGTCGTTGTCGGCTCCATGGTCATGTATGTGAACGGCTGGGTACCGGATATCCGCCGGCAGCTTCACGACGTACTGGCCGTGGTCAGCCTCCCCTTCCCCTAAGCAAGCGGCAAAACGATCATCATTTTGGGCCGGCGCCGTTGTGCGGAGGCCGGACAAACAGGCACAACAAGAAAAGAAAGCAAGGAATAAGGAGGAGTTATGAACAGCATCATTCGTTCTCTTAAGAGCAAACGCGGCCAGGGTATGACGGAATATGTCATCGTGATTTGCGTCGTGGCCATTGCCGCGCTGCTGGTGATCGGGGTATTCGGCACGAACGTGCGTAACCTCTTCAGCACGGCCAATACCAGCCTGCAATCCGGTAACGTGACCAACGCCCAGAGCCAGAAGGACGGCGCTTCGGGCAACGTGACCATTAAAGATCTGCAGGGGAAATGATTTTCATGTCCCTGCGCCCGGTTAATCCGCTGTTCGGACCGCGCGCCGGTCAGAGCATGATTGAATATATTATTGTGGTGCTGATGGTGGCCGTGGCCGCGCTTATGGTGATTGGCGTGTTCGGTACGAACGTGCGCAATCTCTACAGCCCGGCCAATGCCAGTCTCCAGGAAGGCCGTGTGATCAATACCTACAGTATTCAGGATCACGCCAAGGGAAACATCTCCATCAACAACCTGCAGGGACGCTGAATTCACCGGACCGAAAGCGGCGCCGCCGAAACGCGGCGCCGCTTTTCGGACCTCCGAGCCCGACCGTTATTATGATGGATGCCGTAAACAGTCTGTGCATTCTTTACCTGCTGATTGCAGGCATCTTTGTGGTTTATTTCGACCTGCGGTTCAACAGCATCCCGAATTACATCACCTATGGCGGGTTGCTGCTGGGGCTGCTGGCGGCGGTTTTTTTCCGTCGAAACGACATTATGAATTACCTGCTCGCCTTTCTGGTGGGCGGCGGTTTTTTTTATGCGATGTTTTTGTGCGGATGGTTCGGCGGGGGCGACGTGAAGCTCATCGCCATGATCGGACTGCTCATGGGCAGCCGCTTTCTGCTTGATTCGGTGGTGTATATGACTGTCGCGGGCGGACTGATTGCGCTGGTGTATGTGGCGGAGCATCTCATCCACCGCAAACCTCTGCGCGGCGCCAAAATTCCGTACGGGACGGCGATTGTTGCGGGGGTGTATTTCACGGTTTACCGGAGCCTGATGTCATGAATCTGCGTCTGTTTGGAATTCTTCTCGGCGTGGCAGCCATGCTTCGGATGGCGGCGGTCGGGGCGTGTGCCGAACCGGAGCAAATGGCCAACGGACCGGAGGCCTTCACTTTTCCGCGCGGCATAACGCTGTCACGCTCGACGTCGCTGGGCCGCGGATTTCTGCTTCACCGGGAAGTTTTTTACGCGCCGGTTCATCCGGATGAGCTGTTCAGTTTTTATCAGACGGCCATGGAGGCATACGGCTGGGTCGCCTGGAATAATCCGTTCGATCAACTGGCAGGCTGCCCGGCCTGTTCGGCCCCCGTGCTGCTTCCGGAAAATCCGCTTACCCGTCACTACATTCGCAAAAGAGCCTATTTTACCGTGCATATCATGTCTTTGGCCGAACCGCCCACCGCGGAATGGATTCTCCGCATTCCGCTCCGGGATGAACTCCCTATTCCGGAATTGGAACAGCACCTTCCGATTTATCCGTATGGGAAAACGCTGCGCCGGACGCACATGCAGGAGGGCAGCCACGCGATGGATATCTATGAATTTCAGTGCGCGGATCAGCCGGAGCTGTTTTTCAAGTACCTGAACGATTCTCTGAGCCGCGTTCACTGGCGCGTCAACACCCAGGTGGCCTGGCTGAATGCGCTCGTCGGTCAGCACACGCTGATGCTGTATGAGAAAGATCACCGGCAGGTTTCCATTCTGGCCGGAGAAGAAAACATGGGAAAATGGACCTACACCATTATTTACAGGGAGCATGCCAATGAGCAGGGTTAATTGGAACAGACAGCAATGGTTCCGCGGCGGGGTCGTCCCGGCGACGGCCTTTTTCCTGACCCTGCTGGCGTACGGGTGCGAGTCGTCTTCGTCATCCTCCGGCAACGCGGAGGTCAATCTATCCTTTTCCGGATCCTACACCGGACGCAACATCGTCCCCAACCGATCAGAACCCACCAACGAAACAACGCGGGCCGCCATCACCCTGCTGTCCATCCAGATAACAGGCACGAGCGTGGACATTGCCGATAACAACGGATCATCCTACGACGGCACACTCGGAAAATCCGTATTCGACAAGGCCGCGCTCGACACCATTACGTCGGGCGAAACCATAGCCGAAGCCCCGCTGACCTTTTCCGGGTACGATGCCAATTCAGAAAAACTGGTGGAATTCTCCGGTTCGCTGACCGCCATCGCCACCACGGATATCGAAGGGCATACCGTGAATGCCACCAGCGGCGCCTCCCGCGCCTACTTTATCTATTCACTCGACGGCGCCAACACGCGCTACGCCCTGCAGGGCACCTGGCAGGAACACGCGGGCCGGACCCTGACCGCCTCCGCCTCCGCCGCGGGCCAGGCCGGCGAAATTATCATCCATTCATCCATTACCACCAACGATACCCGGAGCGCCACCAATGGAAGCGGCGCCGTTTCGGGCGGAACGAATTAACAAGGAGAATCGAATCATGGACAAACGACTCGCAATGATCATCGCGCTCGTGATGGCCGTCCTGGCCGCCCTGCTCATCTACGCGTATCTGAACAAAATGAAGAAAGAAGCCTATCAGGGGCTCGCCCGCGTTTCTGTGCTGGTGGCCAGCGAAAACATCAAGGCGGGCGACACGATCAGCGTGAACAATGTGGCCTTTTTTGACTTTCCCGAAAAGTACGTCGGCCAGCGCGCGATTTCCCGCGATGATGCCCCGACCGTACTCGGCGCCATCGCCGTCAACAACATCGACCGCGCACAGCCGATTCTGTGGTCGGACGTGAAAAAGGAAAAGCTCGGTCTCGATCTGGGGCTGGCCGATCTCGTGGAGCCGGGGCGGCGCGCCGTGACAATTCCGATCAGCGGCACCTCCGGCCTCGACGGCATGCTGCAAAACCTTCAGCGCGTGGATTTGCTTTTCACTTTTGACATCAACAAGTTCATGCCCACCGTTTCCAAACGCCCCGAACAGCCTTCGCTGGATCCTTCCGACATTGAGTCCCTCAAGCAGTACTACTACGCCAGCCTGATGGGCGACCTGCAAAACCAGGCCTCCGCGAACACCGCGGGCAAACGCACGGTCGTTCTTTTTGAAAACCTGCTCATCATCGCCGTAGGCTCCAACATGCACCAGGGCATCATCCCGACCGACGATGCCGCCAAGGACGCCGGATACAGCTCCGTCACGTTCCTCGTCACCCCCGAACAGGCCAAAATTCTGGCCTTCTGCAACGGCGAGGGCAAGTTCGATCTGATGCTCCGGCGCACCGGCGATCTCGCGCCCGTCGGCGCCAACGATATGATTTCCTACGCCACGGTGCTTAATCTGATTCAAAGCAACACCACGCAGTTTGTTCCTGCGAGCGGCAACTAATAAACGGCGCGCAGAAAAGAGGATTCTATGTCTATATTACGATTCTTCCACTGGTCGGGCCGCACAGTGCGCCGGGTAGCGCTTTTGGGGGGCGCGGCGGCTTTGTGCGTGGTGATTTTCTGCGCGGCGTCGCAGGCGCAGGACCGTGAAACCATCACGGTGCATCAGGGCGAGCAGCGTTCGGTGCCGGGCTACCGGGCCGACCGGATTTCCATGGGTACGCCGGGCGTCGTGGATGTATCCGTCCTGCCGAACAACGACCTGCTGTTCACCGGCGTCGGCGTCGGCGAAACAGAAATTTCCCTGTGGGACGGCGACGGCATTCAGAAGAGCATTCAGGTGGTGGTTGTGCCGGATTACTACCGCACGGCGCGGGCGCTGGAAACGCTGCTCAAGGATGTGGAAAACGCGTCGGTACAGATCGTGGGCAGCAAGATTGTCATCGATGGAAAACTCCTGACCAAGAGCGACTCTGAACGGGTCGCCGCCATTGTGGCGGCCTATGGAGAAGGCGCCATTGTCAATCTCACCACCCTCGACCGCGGCCCCGGCAACGCCATGATCGCGCAGTTCATTAAGAACCGTTCAGGCGTGAGCACGGTGGACGTCAGCATTCTCGGCGACACCGCCTACCTCTCCGGCTACGCCATCAACGACGCCATCAAATCCAACGTCATTCAGATCGCCCAGACGCAGGTCGATAAAATCGTGGATCTGATTGAAATCCGCGACACCATGATCTCCACGGAGGTCGTTTTCCTGAAGGTCTCGCGCATTGATCAGTACGACATCGGCATGAACGTGCTCGCCACCGCCAACAACACGCTCAACATTTCGGGAAACAAATCGCGCGTCAACCAAACCTGGTCGCCGATGGATGTCACCGTGGATTGGACCGTAGACCTGGTTCCCAAGCTGAATGTGATTTTCGGGAATGGCGATGCCCAGGTGCTTGCCCGCCCGCATATCACCACGAAGAGCGGCGAGAAGGGCGTTTTCCAATCCGGCGGCGAATACTACTACCAGCTCACCGGCGTACAGGTGGCCGAAATGCAGTCCGTCCAGTACGGCATGACGCTGACCGTCCAGCCCCACGTCAACCAGCGCGATGAAATCGTCAGCGATTTGCAGATCGACGTGAAAGTGCCTGTCACCTCCTCCGGCAATCAGGAGCTGACGCTGGAAACGTTCTCCTCGAAAAACATCGTCAACTGCCGCATGGGCCAGAGCATTATTCTGTCCGGGTTGGTGCAGAACATGCGCAACTACTCGCGCTCGCGCACGCCCATCCTCGGCGATATCCCCATCCTCGGCTTCTTCTTCGGCAACAAGAACAAATCGGATCAGGACTCGGAACTGGTGGCGATCGTCACGCCAAAAATCATCACGCTAGACGCCGCCGGACAAATCAGGGAGTACGACGAGGCCATGAAGCGTATTGACGAGGTCATGAATCGGCTTAACGAGGCATTAGAAGCCGCAAAATAGGAAAATCAGTCATGGCGCAGCTTTTACACAGCGATGGAACCGTCACGGAAATCGGCCACCTGAAAAACAATGAGTTTATGACCATTGGCTCCGCCGAGTCGTGCGATATCCGCATCCGCGAACCCAACGTCCTGCACAAACATGCCCGCCTCATCTGCCGCCAGACGCTCTTCTACATCCGCCCCCTTTCGGCCAAGGCCATCACCCTCGTCAACAATTTTCCCGCCGCCGCCAATCAGGATATGATGCTCCAGCATCGCGACATGATCACCATTGCGGCCTGGACCATGCAGTTCGTGGAAGGCGCGCTCACCCCCGAAGCTGCCGGCACCCTCGACGGCGCCAACCGCCAGGCCGCCCAGAATAACCGCGAGGATTTCAAGCACCGCGTTCATGCCACACTGCTCGAACGCCTGGACATCAAAGATCTCGAACAGATCGGCGGAAAAAAACGCGAACTCATGATGGATAAACAGGCCCGCGCCTTTATCCGCGAAATTTTGGCCGAACGCTCCGAAGAAGCCGCCGCTCTCGGCGATTATGAAACCCTCTATCAGGAAATCATCGACGACATTCTGGGTTACGGCCCTCTCGACGGTCTCCTGCGGGACGATGCCGTTTCCGAAATCATGTGCGTCGGCGCCAACAAGGTGTATGTGGAGAAAAAAGGACGCATCGAGCTCAGCTCCCGTCATTTTCAGGATGAAAAACAACTGCGGGGCGTGATTGAACGCATTGTCGGCCCGCTCGGACGCCGCATCGACGAAAGCTCGCCGATCGTGGATGCCCGCCTGCCCGACGGCTCGCGCGTGAACGCCATCATCCCGCCCGTCAGCATCGACGGCTGTTCACTCAACATCCGCAAGTTCCCGCACCACACCGTCAAAGTGGATAACCTGCTCGCCTACGGCTCGCTGACGCGCGGTATGGCGCAGTTCCTGAAAGTGGCCGTTGAACGCCGCCGAAACATCGTCATCGCGGGAGGCACCGGCTCCGGGAAAACCACGCTGCTTGATGTGATCTCCTCGTTTATCCCGTCCAGTGAGCGCATCGTCACCATCGAGGATTCCGCCGAGCTCCGGCTGGAGCAGGAACACGTCGTCCGGCTGGAGACGCGCCCGCCGAACATTGAAGGCAAAGGCGCCATCACCATACGCGACCTGGTCAAAAACGCCCTCCGCATGCGCCCGGACCGCATCGTCGTGGGTGAATGCCGCGGCGGCGAGGCGCTGGACATGCTCCAGGCCATGAACACCGGCCACGACGGCTCCCTCACCACCCTGCATGCCAACACCCCGCAGGACGCCGTTTCGCGCCTCGAAACCATGGTCCTGATGGCCGGCATGGAATTGCCGCTGCGCGCCATACGCAGTCAAATCGCCTCCGCCGTTCACATCATCTGCCAGCAGGCCCGCCTCAGCGACGGCTCGCGCAAAATCACGCAAATCGCCGAGGTCATCAGCGATCCCGACGATGAAGACGGCGCCATCAAACTGCAGGACATCTTTGCCTTTCATCAGACCGGCGTGGATGAGCGCGGCGTCATCCAGGGCTCGTTCCGCCCAAGCGGCGTCATTCCGAATTTCATCACCAAACTGCGCAAACAGGGAACGAACGTGGATATGGCCATGTTCGTCATCGACAGCTAACCATGGAAATCTACCTCATAGTACTGTTTGCTTTTACGGCGGTGGGACTGCTGGCCTACCTGACGGTGCAGCGGGTGTCGGAATATGTCGCCTCGTATGAGAAGACGTACATCCAGCAAAACCTCTCCATGCTGAATCAGCTTTATGTGTATCTCCCCCCGGAACGCCTGTACACCTTCAAAATCATCGGCGCCGCGGGCCTCGGTTTGCTCACCCTGCTCTACGTCCGCAACCTGCCCCATCCCTTCCCGCAGGTTCTCTTCCCGCTCGGTGCGCTCGTGGGCCTCTACATCCCGGACGCCGTACTGCGCATCATGCTCATTCAACGCCGCAAGCGCTTCAACAAGCAGATGAGCGACGTCATGAACAGCATCACCAACGGCCTGCGCAGCGGGTTCTCCTTCCTCCAGGCGCTGCAGATGGTGGGCGAACGCATGCCGGAGCCCGCGGGCCAGGAATTCCGCATGACCATGCACGAGGTCAAGCTCGGGGTCGGCATCGCCGAAGCCCTCGCCGCCATGGATAAGCGCCTCAACGATGAAGATCTCCGCACCATGATCGTCGCCACGCGCCTGACCATGCAAACCGGCGGCGACCTGCCCACCGTCTATCACCAGTTGACCGAAATGATCCGCGACCGCAACCGCGTGGAAGGCAAAATCAAAGCCCTGACGGCCCAGGGAAAAATGCAGGCCCTGATCGTCAGCCTGATGCCGCCGGCCATGTTTTTCATTGTGCGCAACGTGAATCCAACGCTGATTGAGGGTATGCTCAAAACCGTGGAAGGCTGGTTCATTATCGGCGCCGTGCTGGTGCTGGACATCATCGGGTACTTCTGGATTCGCAAACTGATCACCATCAAATTTTAAAACGGAAAACGCATGAATGGTTCATCGCTGTTTGAATGGCTGAGTATCTCGCTGACGGCGGGCGCCGCCTATCTGGCGGTGTTCAGCCTGTTCCGCGGCGAACTGGACAGCTATTACATGGTGGTCCGCATGAACCGTTACCGCCGCTCCGGGTTCCGCCTGGCCATCATGCCCATCCTGGAACAGATCACGCGCCTCCATCAGAAACTGCTCGGCACGAACAACCGCTACGTACTTTCCCTCGGCGCCAAAATTCGCCGCGCCCGCCTCCTGAATGTCTACGATGCGGACGAACTGCTCTCCATTCAAATTTTCAATGCCGCCGTATCCGCCGTCGTTCTCCTGCTCCTGTTTGCCTTCATGCCCGAACAGGAAAACACCGGCACCGCCACCTACATCTCGCTCATCGCCATCACGGTGTTCACCGTCGCCGTCAAACCCGTCACCTCCATCTCCGCCCTGCTCGAACGCCGCAAAATGGAAACCCTCAAGGAATGGCCCTTCTTCATGGATCTGCTGACCCTCGCCATGGAAGGCGGCATGGACATCATCACCGCCACGCGCCAAATCCTTTCCTCCGCCGGAACCACCACCGCCCTCTTTGAGGAGCTGCGCGAAATGCTCAACGAAATTGAACTCGGCATGTCCCGCACCGACGCCATGCAGAAACTCTGCGAACGCATCGACTCGGATGCCATCACCTCCGTGATCAACCTCATGATTCAGGCGGAAACACTCGGCATGCCCATTGCCCCGCTCATGCGTGCGCAGGCCAAGGACTTCCGCGAGCGGCGCGTACTCCGCGTCGAAAAGCTCGCGCAGGAAGCGCCCGTCAAGATGATGGGACCCCTCATGGGTTGCATTTTCCCCGCGATCTTACTTATCATGGTCGGGCCGCTGCTGCTGCAATACATGGCGGCTCAATAGGCAAACAGCATGAAGAACGGAATATCCAATAGTTGTCAGTTGGCCGTCAAAGACGGGCGGATACTCTTCCCCCGCCTGGAGGTCGCGCGCGCCTTTATTCCGCGTCTCATCGGACTGCTCCGCTATCCGCGCATGCCGGAGGGATTGGCCGTCCTGTTCCCCCAATGCCGCGCGGTGCATACCTTCTTCATGCGCTTCCCGATCGACATCGCCTTCCTCTCCGAAGATTACCGCGTCGTGGAAATGTACCCCGGCGTCTCCGAAGGACGGCTCATCACCAACCGGGAGGGAGGCGGACGCCACACGCTCGAAGCCGCCGCCGGACTTTTTCAACAACTAAATCTGAATCATCATGAACAACTGGAAATACGTCATCTGTAAGTGGGCTCTGCCTGTTTGTCTGCTGCTTCCGCCCGCCTGGGGATGCTCCCCCCGCGCCCCGCAGCAGCCCGCCCCGGCGCCCGCCGCCGAACCCGCAGCACCGGCCGACGCCGCGCCGGTCGCCACCCCCGCCCAGCCGCCAACGCCGCCCCTCACCTTCAGCGACGATATTATGGAATCCACGCCACTCACCAACGACGCCGACATCGTTTCAGGCCTGGCGTACGGACGCGATCTCCTGCGCAACTGCAATCTGGATGTCCGCTATTTTCAACTCGCCATCGACCAACTCATGCTGCTGCTGTTTTCCCTGAAGGACACCCCGACCTCTCCTCACTACCAGGAAGCCTGGACGCTCCTGCAAATCGCGCAAAGCATGCGGGAAACCGTCTATGAAAAAACCGTTTTCTCCATGGAACAGAACATCGGCACGATGAACTGGGAGGAAGCACTCCGGGATGCGGCCTACATCTACCGACTCTACCCGGAAAACACACCCGAAAATCAGAACGTGCAGCGGCGCTTTACGGATATTCAACGCATGATGAATCAATGAACCGGCCCCGATCATAGGAATGAAAACGGATGAGTGAACACCTGACACTGATCGTAAAAAAAGGCGCTGAGGAAATCTCCCGGCGGGAGCTGACCGAAAAACGGGCCGTCCTCGCCATTGGGCGCAATCCCGATTGCGACATCACGCTGCCGGACGTATCCGTGTCCCCCCGCCATGCGGAACTCATCCTGCGCTTCTCCGAACTGCGGATCAAAAATCTCTGCTCCATCAACGGCACGCGCGTCAACGGCGTACGCATTCAAGCCAAAACCCGCCTGCAACCCGGCGACGAAATCAGCATCGGCAGCTACAGCATCCTCGTGACCATGCCCGGCGGCGCGGAAGCCGTCACCGCGGCGGCATCCGGACGCAAACGCCTGCGCCTGCTTCTCTTTGCCTCGCTGATTCTCATCCTGGCGGCACTGCTCACCCTCGCCGTCCAGCACCGCCGGCAAGTGCGCGTAGCCCGCACCACTGCCGCTGAAAATGCTGCGCCGCCGCCATCAAACGACAACACGCCGCCGGCCTTCGACGCAGAAAGCGCCATCGGACGCGCCGAACGCGCCGTGATCAACAACGATCCCGTCACCGCCGCCATGCTCTTCAAACAGGGTATGGAACAATACTCCAATGATCTGCGCATCGTCTCCATGTTCAATGCCACCCAGCAGCCCGCGCAGGACCGGCTGAGCACCCAAATCCAGGCCGCCATTCTCGCCAACCGGCTCGCCGATGCCCGGCAGCAACTGAGCCAACTGGAATACATCACAGCCAACAGCACCCCCGCCGCCCTTCAGTTTCGCGCCTGGATTGATTCCGAGGAGCGCTTCTCCGACGCCAACCGCCTCTACCTGAACGGCGATTACTTCCGCGCCAACACCATTCTCACCAACCTCACCGTGCTTCAGGATGAACGCCGAACCCGACTGCTCGACCGCATCACGCCCGTCCTGCACGACCGGCAACTTCTCGCCCAGGCCGAAGCCGACATGTCCGCCAACCGCTATGACAACGCCCGCGCAACCCTCACGGCCATCAACGAGGCCCGCCGCCTGGACCCCGTTCAAATGAAGCGCGTCCGCACGGATCTGGACCTCCTCAACGCGCTGGAGACCTTTGAGACCGCGGTTGAAAACACCAATGCCTACCAGGCTATCCTCTCCGGCAATCACATCCTGCAAACCGAAAATGCCCCCTCGAATATCGTGTCCGACATCAGCGCCAAGTTTGATCTCCTGCGGGACGTCCTCGCCCCGCGCGAAGAAGGACTCCGCTGGAAAACCGCCGATGATCTTTCCAAAATCAGCAGGGCGTCCAATCAGGTCGCGGAAATGACCATGCGCGTCGCCGGCGCCTACGACCTCACGCTGCTGCACTTCCTCCGTCCCAACGACTATTTCCAGCAGCAGATTGCCGAACAAACCAACGCTATCTTCAATTATCTGCGTGATCAGTATCAGCAGGCCTACATCCTCGAAAGCGTCGGCCAGACCGCCGATGCGCTCATTCATTATCAGAATATTTTCAATCTCAGTTGGGACGACGGGCGCTACTATCCCGCCGCCCGCTCCAAACTAAACCGCGCGGCCCAGGCGCAACCCCCTTCCGGAGACTCTTCCCGTGAGTGATAATCTCTATGACTTCCTAATCCTTTTTTTCGCGCCGATCGCCGAGCTGCTGCACGATGACAACGTGTCTGAAATTATGGTGAACGGGCCGCAGCAGGTGTACTTCGAGAAAAAAGGAAAACTGCACCGGGCCGATACCCGCTTCTCCAGCGAAGAGGCCCTCCAGGCCGCCGCCGTCAACGTGGCCCGAAGCGTCGGACGTTTTCTCGACCTGGATCATCCCATTGTGGATGCCCGCCTGCCCGACGGCAGCCGCTTCCACGCCGTCATCCCGCCCATGGCCCGCTGCGGAACCGTCATCTCCATCCGCAAATTCCGCAGGGATGTCATGAACCTCGAAAGCCTCATCGCATCCGGCAGCCTCTCGCGCGACGGCGCCTCCCTCCTCGACGTCGTCGTCAAGCTCCACAAAAACCTGCTCGTCTTCGGCGCCACCTCCTCCGGAAAAACCACGGTGCTGAACGTCATCAGCAGCCTGATCGAACCGGACCAGCGCATCCTCGTGATTGAAGATTCCAGCGAACTCCAGCTCCAGCAGGAACATGTCGTCGGCTTTGAAACACGCGACCCCGACAAACGCGGCAAGGGCGCCGTCACCATCCGGGATCACCTCATCTCCGCCCTGCGCCTGCGCCCCGACCGCATCATCATCGGCGAAATACGCGGCGGCGAAGCCTTCGACCTGCTCCAGGCCCTGAACACCGGACACGGCGGCAGCATGTCCACCATTCATGCCAACACCCCGCGCGACAGCCTCGAACGCCTCATCACCTGCGCGCTAACCAGCGGCATTGAACTGCCCCTTCAGGCCCTCCGCGAACAGGTCACTTCCGCCATTCATGTGCTCGTGCAGGCCGCGCGCCTCAGCGACGGCTCCCGCAAAATCACCGCCATCTCCGAAGTCTGCGGACTTCGCAACGGCGACTACGACATTCATGATCTCTATGTGTTCCATCCTGAACGGATGGAGGCCGACGGCACCATCATCGGACGCCACGGCGGAACCGGCACTCTGCCCACGTTTCTGGAGGAGGCCCGCATGCGGCGGCTTCCGCTGGATGAAAACATCTTTTCGACCCCGTCGAAAGGTACCGAACAGACCAATAAAGGAGGATAGTATGGAAGTGACTCATGTTTATGGAAATATGTATGAATTCTTTGACTCGCTGATTCAGCTCGTGAACATGCTGCTGCTTGTTTACATCTCGGTCAACCTGATGCGCATCAAGGTGGCCATGAAGAAAGACAAGTAGACCGGCGAACAGGGAGGGCAGCCGCAAGGCTGCCCTGCTCGTTATGCGTACATTCATTTCCATCGGCAAAATCAGCGCCGCCCGGCGCGCCTGGCGTGACGCCTGGCACCGGCGCGATTCGGCGCAGGCCACGCTGGAATTCCTTCTGGTTTTCCCGATCCTGCTGGTTTTTGTCATGGCCCTGTTCAATTTCGCGGGCCTTTCCATCTGCAATCAACTGGCGCAATACGCCGCCTTTACCGCCGCGCGCATTGCCATTGTGAATCCGGAGGATAAGGATAAGTGGGCCTTTCTCACCATGACCCCGATGGCTCCTTCCAAAACCCCCATGATTCCGCCGCTCCCCATACCCTCGTTCATTGATGAACTTTTCAAAGTCATCCTCGGCATCGATAACGGCGCCGAACGCGCGGCCTACGCCTATGCCTGCACCTCGTTCAACACCACGTTTTTTGACAGCAATGACAAGGTCGTCGAGGCAGGCGGACAAAGCCGCAGCAACCTGATCGCCCGCAGTTCCTACGTCAAAACCGATGCGTCCTTTCTCTACTTCTCCACATTTCCGTTCCTGAACGAACTCACCCAATACGTCGCCCAGCGCAACGAAATCTACGTCATCGGCGGCTTCCCCATTCATTTCCACGACCCCTACAAGGCCATGGATTTCTACATCTTCTTCGGCGACAAACTCTTTACCGGACCGTCCGTCTACCAAAAAGCCTACGCTCTCGACAAACTCAACAAAGGCACCGTCGTCCTGCCGATTTATCAAAGCACCATGATGGGCATTAACTGAGAAATTGCATGACACTCCTGCAAACCATACGACGCCGCCACGCCACCTTTCACCGCAATGAAGGCGGACAGGTCCTGATGATGGTGGCCGTGTTCGCCCTGTCGCTGCTGACCGTGACGCTCTCCATCATACCCGTCGGCCAGGCCATCTCCGGTAAAATCCAGTTGCAGAACGCCGCCGATTCCGCCGCGCTCACCGCCGCCACCTGGATGGCACGCGGCGCCAACATCCAGCAAATCATCAACGGCGTTCATTTCGATTTCGACACCTACATCGAATTCATGATCGGAGCCACCTGCGATAAATGGATCGGCATACTCGCCGGCGATACCGCCAAATGCGCCGACGTCAAACACCCCGACCCCAAAGCCTGCGCCCGCATCATTCCCATCATCGGCAAGGACTGGACCGAGCCGAAAAAGGAAATCAAGAACTACATCGACAAGCAAAAAAGCGTGGCCAGTCAACTCAAGACCATTCAGAACACCCTCAACACCCTCATGCCCATACTCGCCTTCATCGAAGCCAATGCCGTCGCCAAAGCCAACGGCGCAGGGAACCTCGACGCCATCGGATCGCTGCCCCTCCTTCAGAAACTCGGCATCGGCAACCTGGTGCAGCAGGCGCTGAAAATTGTGGAACAGGTCGGCCAGACGCTCGGCATCCAACTGGTCACCACCACCCTGAATCCCTCGCTCAATCCCCTCTCCGCCCTCAAATTCTCCTACGCCATGGAACCCAAAAACAAAGATTACTGCAGCACCTGGAACTGCTCGTTCAATGCCGACTGGAAAAACACCTGCTTCAACTGCCTCGCCCCGCCGGTCGTCATGCCGCTGTGGACCTCCGGCTTCTCCTGGCAGGACACCTATTTCCTCTCCACCAACATGAACACCGCCATCACCTTCATCGTGGCGCAGGACGCTAAACAATCCTTCATCCTGAACGCGCTGTTCCTGCGTGATGAAGACGTCAAAGCCGGCGTAACCAATCTTGTTCCCGCCCTGTGCGCCATCGGCAGCGCCGAAGTCTACAACGACCAACTCTACCCGTCCGGCATGAAAAACATCACCTACCAGCCGCTCATCGTCACCGTCTTTCAGTGGCCGCTTCAGTATTCGCGTTTTCTTCTGGGCGATATCTACGGCGGAAAATTCAAGGCCCGGCTCTGCCCCGTGCAAATTACGGGAATCAACACCCTCACCAAGAACCTGATCTATCACTGACAACCCCCATGCACGCCCCGAAAAAACAGAACCCGCGCGCGAATCCAAAAGGCCAGGCCATGGTCGAAGCCGTCATTGCCCTGCCGATCATTCTCATGCTCTTCGCCGGCATGGTGTACTTCCATGTGCGCTCCTTCAATCAGGCCCGCACCCACATCGCCGCGCGCCACGCCTGCTGGCTCGGCAGCCAGGGCAAGTTCGATAAGATCCCCCAGGTCATGACCAACTTCTTCTCCACCAATTCCGCCAGCTACTCCGTGACCTACTCCAACCAGTATGTCGACGTGGAACAGCCCACCCTCGTCAAACCCGTTATTTCCCTGCTCTCTCTCCTCGGCTACAAAACCGACCACAACCCCAAAGTCACCGTGCAATACACTCAGGCCAAATACTCCATGGGCATCATGATCACCCCGAACATGCGCACCACCAATCAGAACGCCTCCCTGGATTTTATGTGGACCAATTCCGCCAACACCGCCGTCACCTTCATGCGCTGCGACAGCAATTACTGGGACGGCGATTCCCCCTGGGCCACACGCCTCGCGCTCGCCGCCTACGTGGGATTCAATCTGTAGCCGCGCGCCGGATTGACACGCTGATCTGCGGTTCCCGCAGAATATTATTCTCCGCCGCCAACCGCCGGATTTCCGCCGCCACGTCACCCCGCGTCATCCCCGCCACCTTCATTTCGCCCAGCACCGGCGCCGTCACCATGCCCGCCGCATCCACCGGCAGCTCCAACCGCTGCGGCTCCCCGCTGATCTCCGGACACACCACCGTAATCACCACCACATCCCCCGCCGAAATCCCCGCCTCCCGCATCACACACGACGCCCCCAAAACCAGCGCCGCCGCCCCCCCATAAATCGCCGTTTTCCAATGATTGGAAAAACGTCCCCGGATTTTTCCAACGATTGGAAAAATGACCCGCCACTTTTCCAACGATTGGAAAATTCCGCCCGGCTGGCTCGCGGCGCCTCTCATCCGCGGGCTTCTCCAATGAGGTCCACGACCGCCTGCACGAGCGTCTCATCATGGAAGCTGCTTTTGGTGAGGTAATAATTCGCCCCGGCGCGCAGGCCGCGCAAGCGGTCTTCTTCGCGGTCCTTGTAGGACACAATCATCACCGGCGTGGCCGCATATTGCGGGGACGATTTGATGCGCTCGACCAGTTCTATACCATTCATGCGCGGCATATCCACATCCGACACCACCAGATCGAACACGCCGCTTTGCAGTACGTTCCAGCCTTCCACGCCATCCACCGCCACCGTCACTTCGTACCCTTTGCCGGTCAGCAGTTTCCGCTCCACTTCGCGCACGGTGATCGAATCATCCACCACCAGAATCCGTTTCACCCGCTGCTCGCGGGGCCCTGCGGCCCGTTCGCCGGCCACGGGCTTGCCATATGTCAGCAGGTGTTCAATGGAACGCACGAGATCATCCACGTCCAGAATCAGCAGCGGAGAACCGTCCTCGCGAATCGCTCCGGCGCTGATGTTCGGAATTTTTCCGAGGCGGGCATCCAGTGGAAGCACCACCAGATCGCGCTGCCCGATGAATTCGCCGACTTCCACGGCGTAGCGGCTCATGGCATCGCTGATCACCAGCACCGGGTGGGCGTCGTCCTGCCCGCCCTGCACCGGCAGCCCCAGCACCTGACTGGCCTGCACCAAACCAAGATGTTCATTGTCCAGCGTGAAGAAGCGGCGATCCTCCAGCGTCTCCACCTGCGCTTCGTCCACGATGACCAGCCGGTCAATACGGGACAGCGGCAGCGCAAACTGCTGTTCGCACACGCGGATGACCAGCGTCCGCAGCACCGAAAGCGTCAGCGGAAGTTCCAGGCAAAATGCCGTGCCTTTTCCCTGTTCCGACTGCACCGTCACACCGCCGCCCACTTCGCGCACCATGGCGTGAACCACGTCCAGCCCCACCCCGCGCCCGGAAATGTCGGACACTTTTTCGGCCGTGGAAAAACCGGGCAGGAACAAAAACTGCAACCATTCTGCATCGCTGAGCTGCTCGGCCATCTCCGGCGTGACATGCTTGCGTTCCAACGCCTTCTTTTTCAGCTTTTCGCGATCCACGCCGCGTCCGTCATCGCGCACCGTGATATGCAGCATACCGGCGCGATGCTCGGCATTGAGCGTAATGCGGCCCTGACGCTTCTTGCCGCGCGCCGTACGGTCCTCCGGCATTTCGAGTCCGTGGTCCACCGCGTTGCGGATCAAATGGGAGAGCGGCGCTTCGAGGCGGTCCAGAATGTCCCGGTCCACCGGCGTATTTTCCCCTTCCACAACATATACCACGTCCTTCCCCAACTGGCGGGCCACATCGCGCACCATGCGGGGGAATCCGTGCAGTCCATCGGAGAACGGACGCATTCGGCTCGTAATTACTTCGTTGTAGAGCCGGTCGGAAAGCTGTTCGAGCCGACGGGAAAACTGTTCAAAGCGTTCAATCGTCCCCAGCGTACGGCTCTGCGCATCCTCCAGCCTGTGCTGGACGGCCTCCGAAAAACGCAGGTCGGTGGATAGCTGCCGGATCTGCTCCATATCCCGATCCAGCTCCGTGCCCAGTTCCCGCTGAAGGCCCTTGATTTCCTGCATCGCCTCCGAGAAGCGCCGCATGGAACGCGTCTCCACCAGAAATTCGCCCGCCAGCCCCATCAGTCGGCTCAGGCTTCCCGCCTGCACACGCACCACCCGCGCATCGGAATTATCCGCCCGCTCCGGAACGGAAGGCGGCGGCGCAGGCGTGGCCTGCGCGGGCTCTGCAACCTGCGGCGCGGCGGGCGCGGCTTTTCGTTCCGTGACAGGCGCCGCACCCGGTGCGGCGGAATCCGAGGGGACTTTGCCGTCCCGAATGGACGCCAGGTGCGTAATCAGTTCACGGTAGCGCGGTTCTTCGGCCCGAACGGATTCCGCCAACTGCTCCGCAGGACGTTCCGCCGCCGACATAAACAAATCATTCGCCTGCAGCAGGGTATCCACGAGAGCGCCGGTCAGCGTTAACGCGTTCTTCTGTACGCTCAAAAAAATATCTTCCATCACATGAGCCAATGCGCCCATCACGTCGATGCCGATAATCCGGGAAGAACCCTTGATGGAATGCGCCGCGCGCATCAGCGTTTCAATACGCCCCGCCGAGGCATCCGCCTCCACCGCCACCAGGCCCTGATCCAGCGCCCGCGCATGCTCCTGCAAATCCATCCGGAAAATATCCGTCAGCGACATATCTTCCAGCTTCGGCGGTTCGGGCGCGGGCGCTGCGGGAACCGGCGGATGCTCGCGCGGAGCGGATGCCCGTGTACCCGTCTGCGGCGCGCCCGCGACAGGCGCAGCCATCTCCGCCGCTTTTCGGTGTAATCGCTCTTTCAATTCCAGCACCGCGTTCTCGCCGGCGGCCAGCGCTTCCGGCAGCGACTCCACGGCCACAGCCGCCCATTCCAGCATCAGGGCCGAAGCCTCCTGCAACACGGATGCCTGTGCGGGCTGAATGGAACCGCCCCCCTCCTGCGCCTGCGTCAGGATTTGTTCCATGTCGCCCGCCAAATCCGCCACCGGTGAAATGCCCACGATGCGGGCCGCCCCGCGTATGGAATGAGCCGCGCGGGACATCGGTTCGAGCGCCGCGACACCGCCTGCGGCGAGCGCCGCCTGAAGGCCGGTGCATAACGCGCCCGCATGCTGCTCCAGTTCCGAACGGAACAACCCCAGCATCATCGGATCCAGTTGACTGTAGTCCTGACTGCTCAAATCAAACGCTCCCGACGCCCCGGCATTCGGCGCGTCATGTTCTGCCACTCCGTTCCAAATGTTCCTGCATCTTCCGGCACAGCCGGTCCTCATCCAGCAAACCAATGTGCTTTTCTTCCACCGTAAGCACCCGCGTAACAAACGTCTTTTCTGATTTATCAATACTGGAAGGCGGCGCACCGGCCTGATCCTCACTGATCTGGCGCACACCCAGAATTTCATCCACCGTCATCACAAACCGGTCGCGCGCCCCGTACCCTGCCACCAGCATCCGCCTGCGCCGATCCTGTTCCGCGGATGCGCCCGCCTCCACGCCCAAAATCACCGCCGGCGACATGCAGGGCACCAACTCGCCATGCACATTCACCAATCCCAAAAACCGCGCATCGGTGCGCCCCGGCACATACTGCACCGGACGGAGCGTGAGCACTTCCTGCAGGCATTCCGTCTTCAGCGCGTACCATTCGGTGATAACCCGGAAAATCAGCGCCGAACACAGGATGACCGGCGCGACCTCTTTGGCGCTCGCCAGTTGGGCCGTCCATTGTTCCGTGAATCCTTCCGGCGGCGGGCGATCAAACAGAGCCCGTCCGGCGGTGGTGTAAACCGGACAGTTCCGGCAATGGGCATGGCGCTCCAGTTCGGGACAGGTGTTGTCGCCGAAGATGCCGATTCGGTTCCAGCAGTCTTTGGCCCCGGACGGCGGACGAGTTGTCGTTTCGTTCATGCGCATTTTTCCCGCTTATTGCTGCAATGGAGCCGGAGTGTATCGGGTTCGGAGGATTTCGTCAAACGTGCCGTTTGCACCTGCGCTATTTCCCCGACGGGGCGCGAATCGTCCGCGCGGCGGAAAGTTCATATTTCCGGATTGCTTTTTTGAGCGCGGTGGTCATTCTCTGCGGCATTGTTGATTTTCAGCGAGGACCGGCCTCATGCGGTACATATACGAATGGTTAACGGATATCCGGGCATTGCTGCGGGCGGCCAGAGAGGCGCTGCGCAAACACCTGTGGTATTATCTGCTCCTGCCTGTTCCGCCCCTGGTGGGTTCTGTCTTTGTATTCTTTCATGATGTCGCAATTACCCGCACGATCACCACGGACTGGCATATCCGGTTTTGGTGGTTCTACGCCGGGGAACTCTGCCATTACGGCGCATTCGAGCGGGGGACCATTCTCATCACCGCCATTCTCCTCGTCATGGGATACCTTAAAAAGAATCATGCCTGGCGGCGGGCGGCCGTTGCCTGTCTGCTGGCGTGTCTGCTGGCCGGAATCACCGCCAACGTGCTGAAATGCACCACCGGACGCCCGCGCCCCAATGCCGGCGTTACCGAAGATGGTTTTCACGGACTCAAAACAGACAATAATTTTAAAAGCTTTCCTTCGGCACATTCCGCGACCTCTGTGGCAACCGCCGCCTGCCTGTCCGTCGTCTTTCCCGCCATTTCCGTCCCGCTGTACCTCTTTGAGGGCGGTGTGGCACTCTCCCGCGTTTATGTGAAGGGCCATTACCTCTCGGACGTCATGGTGGGCAGTTTGATAGGCATCTGGTTTGGCAGTCTGGTGGGGCTCGCCTGCCGTCGACTCAATCAGCAGGCCCCCGCCGCTCCGCCCGACTCAACCGCGAATAGTTTCTAACGCATGAATGTACAATTTGTGTGCGCCGTTACGATGATTGGCCTTCCCCCGTTCATTATTCGGAACGCGGCGGAAACATAAAAGACCTCAACTCCGGTGCGAAGGCCCCCTTTTTCGGGCAAAACGGAGGCTACTCATTGTTTTTGGCACGCCGTGTGCATTGGTAGCGCGCACCGAAAACCCGCGAGAGGCTTGAGTCAACGCGCAAAAAAAGAAACGAAAGGTCAACGATGAAACGCAATCTCTGTCTGGCTGTTTTATGTATGCTGGGCCCTGTGCTGCAGGCCGAAGAAGCAGCTCCCGCAGCCATCGCGCCGACGAATCTCCCCGCCGTGCAGACACTCGACACGATCAATGCGTCCATTCAAAAAGGACTCGACTGGCTGATCGCCCATCAGGCGGAAAACGGATCCTGGTCCAATCCGCGGTTCCCGGCCCTCACCGCGCTCGGTCTCTGGGCCTTTGCCGGCAGCGATCATCCGGGAAAACAGGCCGCCTGCGAGCGCGCCGCCGCGTATGTGGCGGGCTGCATTCAGGAAGACGGCGGCATCTACCTGCCGGCCACGGAAGGACGCGGCAGCGGAGGCCTGTCCACCTACAACACCGCCATCTGTATGATTGCGCTGCACCAATATGATCCCGCCCGCTTTGCCCGCCCACTGATCAACGCGCGCGCTTTTGTCGCGAAAAGCCAGTTGAAAGGCGACTCCCCCGCTGCCGGCGGTTTCGGCTACGAACAAAACCCGCCGCCGGGACGCCCCCCCATGGCCGACCTCAGTAATACGGGCTGGGCCATGCAGGCCATGCGCGCCACCGAACCGCTGAAAGACCGTATCCAGCCCGGCGAATCATGGGCTGACCTCGACTGGACCTCCGCGCTGGCCTTCATCGAAAAACTTCAAATCAGCGATCCCTCCGATCCGCAGGAAAACGGCGGATTCACCTACAATACCGGCGGCGACCGCGCGCCGCGCAAATCCGGCGGCCCCGATGACCCCGTCAAACTCTGCGGTTTCGGCAGCATGACCTACGCCGGCATCGAATCCATGATCTATGCCGAGCTGACGGCCCGTGACGCCCGCGTGCAATCCGCCCTCGCCTGGGCGGCCCGCCACTGGTCCGTCACCGAAAATCCCGGCATGGGCGGCAAGGGACTCTTTTATTACTACACCATCATGAGCAAAGCCCTGAACACGGCCCAATGCACGATGCTGCCCGCCGCCGGCCAGCCCATTGATTGGCGCGGAGAACTCGCCGCGCAGTTGCACACCACTCAGCAACCGGATGGAAGCTGGATCAACACCGACAACACGTTCTGGGAATCAGATCCCGCGCTGGTCACCGCCTACGCCGTACTGTGCCTGCAAAACTGCCGGACCGGGAAATGATCCGCGCCGGGGCGCATCCCCGCGTGCTCGTCTTGCTTCAAATTCTTCTTTTCCCCCGCCGTTTCCCATACTATCTTCCCCCGCAAATCCGCCACGGAGTTCAGAGAAAGAACAAGGGACAACAGGAACGACGGCGGACAGGCAAGGAATTGGCGAATATGAAAAAGAGTACGGTCAAGATTGTGGGCGCCACGGGATATGGCGGAGTCGGCATCACGGAATTTCTTCTGCGTCATCCGCAGGCCGAAATCAAAACGCTCGTGGCCGTACAGGATGTCGGCAAAACCATGAGCGAAGTGTATCCGCACCTGGCGGGCTTCTGCGACCTGCCCGTCCTGGCCCCCGATGATCCCGCCGCCCTGGGAAAATATGATGTGGTCTTTTTCGCCACGCCCGACGGGGTAGGCATGCAGGGCGCCCGGCGCGAATTGGAACAGGGCGCCAAAGTCATTGACTACAGCGGCGACTTCCGGTTCAACACCCCGGAAGGATACGCCGATTATGCCACCCGGATCGGACGTAACCCCGCCCATGCCGACGTCGGCCTGCTGCCTTCCACGGCGTACGGCCTGCCCGAACTCCATCGCGACGAAATTGCCAAAAAAGCAACGCTCGTCGGGAATCCCGGCTGCTTTGCCATCAGTTGCACCCTCGGACTGGCCCCCGCCATCAAACACCATCTCGTGGATTTCGGCAGCATCATTTGCGACTGCAAAACGGCCATTTCCGGCGCAGGCAAAAAACCCAGCGCCCAATTTCATTATCCCGCGCGCTACGAACAGATGAACGCCTACAAACTCGCGGGGCATCAGCACGTCTGCGAAGTGGAACGCGAACTCACCCTGCTGGCCGGCGAAGATATCAAACTCACCTTCACCGCCCAGGTCGTTCCCATGTGCCGCGGCATTATGTCCTGCCTCTACGGCACCCTGAACCGCAAAATCACCGCGCAGGAAATCATGGAACTCTATCGCGATTTCTACCGGGGCAACACATTCATACGGGTACTGGATGCCGCCACCCCCACCGGCACCATCCACGTCCGCGGAACCAACTATTGCAACCTGACCGTCAGCGTGGACGAGCGGACCCGCCGCCTGCGCGTGATTTCGCATATCGACAATCTGGTTAAGGGACAGGCCGGCAACGCGCTCCAAAACATGAACCTGCTGTGCGGCTTCCCCGAAACCTGCGGACTCGAACTGCCCGGCCAATACCCCTGATGCCGAAGCAGCACGAAGCCTCACGCGAAATTCCGGTGGGGTAACACATCCGACTGAGCCGACCTTTCTTGCGCGGTTCAGCGAGACGCCTCGCCCTACCTTTTTGCGTAGGCCGGAAACGATGTGCTGATGGATAGAACCATATATTATTCATTTTCATTATTTAATGGCGTTCCCAGACTTTGCCATATTCTCTCCGCGTAAAATGGATGGCCTGAATCGACGCCAACAATTGCCTCGTCCACGAGAATACCTCCCACTATGACCGTCATACACATCATCCAGCACACACCAATTCCAAGCATCACTTGGAGGACCTTCCGTGTTGTTGTTCCAACTCGAAACTGAAGCGCTATATTCGCCAGTGCAGGAGGAGCCAGAAACCAATTTATAAAATGCAATGCTGTGTACCCGTGATGCAGCAACAAATAGGCACCCTTCGGTCCGCAAGTAATTAGAAGCACTGCTTCAATAAGAACAAAGACAGAAACGATGTATGACGTACAACAGAAAATTGTCCTGACAATCGACCACCTTTGGAAAATGAAGAACATGATGACTGTGTAAGTGGCGCTGAAGGCCAATGACACCGGTATTGCTAGTAGTATTCCGAATAGTTCCATGCCTTATTTCTGAACAAACAGCGTTTCATTCCGAGCGCCGCCGTTCATTGCGTTGATTGATTCGAAGGGGATACCGGCGACATCCTGGAAAACGTTTTTGAACGGAGCCGCTGCGCTCCCCCGTACGCCTGAGTTTATACGGCTCTTTTCTGGAGGGGACAAGGAACTTGTGGCGGTTGTTAACGGGACGAATGGCGAAGGCGAAACCCGTGGGCAGGAAATTTCCAATCGTTGGAAACTTGTAGACCGATTTTTCCAATCGTTGGAAAAACGCCTTTCCGGGACCACCAAACATCCGTTGGGCTCGAATCAGGGAATGAAAAAGCACGGACACAGCTATGAGGCGGCCTGCTTGTGCGGCGTAATTCCGGTAGGGCGAAGCCTCCGGCTGAGCCGACATTTCTGGCGCGGCTCGGTGAGACGCCTCGCCCTACCTTTTTGCGTAGGCCGGAAACGATGTGCTGATGGATAGAACCATCCGGCATGCAATATCATCATTAAGAACGGAACCGATACGCCCCCACCCTGTTCCCCGGATGTCCTCCTCAATATCGAGATATATGCTCCGTGATCTTAACCCCCATCATTCCTGCTGAACTATTTTCCGGAACCAATATCCAGCCTGTGCATGTCGGGCGGCCCGATGTCTGAATATCGACAAAAGCATTGCTCCCGGTTAAAAACCTTGCATGTTCCCCACCAAGCCGTTGAAAACTTTCAGGCATCCTGTCATAAGGAACATAATGACCATCAACAGGGTCATAAGCGCACAGAACTGAGGCATCCTTCAGTAACTGACCACAAAAGGCATCCCCGCCTAATTTTTTCAAGCGTGTTTCTGCGCCCCATTTTTTAAGACAACCAGAGAAGCGTGGAACCACGAAGATGAGGTAAAGAAGAATGCAGGACGACAGCACTATACGCGATATGCCCTTTTTGTTGCCTTTATTATGTATTCTGTTGTCGATCCATCGTACGCACAGGTAAACGGTGTAGAGAACAAGAACAGCCAGACTAGCAAAGAAAAGCATAAAGAAATTAATGTACAGCCGTTCATGCCCGCCATATCCCTTTAGGAACATCGCTATCATTGGCGTGGCAAGGTAAGCGATTAACACGAACAATCCAGCAATAGCTTTCACAAACATCATCTCCGCATTCAATGCCAATGCAACTGATCGAGTGACCCTCACTGATTTTGCATAACAATAAGCGTTTTATCCAGAGCGCCGCCGTTCATTGCGTTGATTGATTCGAGGGGGATACCGGCGGCATCCTGGAAAACATTTTTGAACGGAGCCGCTGCGCTCCCCCGTACGCCTGGGTTTATACGGCTCTTTTTCGGAGGGGACAAGGAACTTGTGGCGTTTGTTAACGGTATGGATGGAGAAGGCAAAATCCCGCGGACAAAAAACTTCCAATCGCTGGAAACTTTTCGATCGCTTTTTCCAATCGTTGGAAACAGCGGCAAAACACGGTGTGCCGGATGAATACCCGGAGCCTTTTAAACCATGCCCTTAAATGTATTTACAATGTATTTTCCGCGTTCATAATTCGATCCCGGAAAACAGGGAGCTTTATGTATAAAGTAATCAGCAAGAAAGACTATTGGGCGGCGATGGATTGCTGTCCGAAATTGAATCAGGCGCTTGGTCTTAAGCACATTCAGGATACGGTAGTACTGCACCAGATGCTGGATGCGGCCGGCAAATGCATCTGTGAAGCGGGGGGCGGAAACAGCCGTGTCCTGGAGTGGCTGAGGGGCAGGAATGAGTGCTGGAATGTCGATGCGATGGAGGGGGTTGGAAATGGGCCGAAGCAGTTGGTGGCGTCAGCGGACATCCGGCATGTGAAGGGATATTTCGGCAAATACGATTCGTCCCTGCCCGTGAACTATTTCGATTTTGTTTTCTCCGTTTCTGTGGTGGAACATGTGGAGAAAGAAGAACTGTACGATTTTATGGCGGATTGTGTGCGAGTGCTCAAGCCGGGTGGGCTGATGCTGCACGCTATCGATGTGTATCTTCCTGACCACAACGATGAAAAAGGCACCCCTCTATTTATGGATAGGGTACAGCTGTACCGTGACACCATTACTTCGCTGGGAGACTCTATTGCATGGATTGAACCACCGGAGGTGCAGGCCCCGTTATATTCCAGCGCACGTTACGCATCGAATCCGGATCAGACGCTTTATCAATGGAACAAATCCTTCCCGCAATTGGTCGATGTGCGCGCGCGCTGTCAGTCATGCAGTCTATTGCTTGGCGTACGCAAAACTAAGTGATACGCGGCACCGCTTTGTTCCTGAATACGGGTGAGGCGGCTCTCGCGGCTTTCGATTGGCGGCTCATATTTTCATTCCCACACGCGCTGCGTTCGCTGTGCGCACCAGCGAGGCGGGCGGGGTGGTTTGAAAGGCATGACGCCGGGGTTCGGCAATCAGATTGTCATTTCCACTTTGAGCAACGCCTGTTTGAGGCGTCCCTGCTCGATGGGCTTGGCCAGATAGTCATTCATGCCGGCCTGCAGGCACAGGGCGCGATCTTCATTCGTTGCGTTGGCGGTCAGGCCGATAATCCAGGGCATTTTCGGGTATTTTTCCCGAATGCGCCGCGTGGTTTCCATTCCGTCAAGACCGGGCATTTGCACATCCATGAATATGACATCATATCTTTTTTCATGCAGGGCCCCGATGGCTTCAAGCCCATCAGCGGCCAGATCGCAACTGTAGCCAAGGTTTTTCAGCAGGCACTGGGCCACGGCCTGGTTGGTCACATCATCGTCGACCACCAGTATTTGATAACAATTAATCATCTGCATTTCCTGCAGCGGGCGCGTCAGATTGCGAATCAATCGGGAATCCGGGGCAATCGCCGGAAGATGAAGCGTGAAAAAGAATCGGCTTCCACGTCCTTCCTCGCTTTGGATTTGGAGCGAGCTGTTCATCAGTTCGCACAGGCTGCGGCTGATGGACAGGCCCAATCCGGTTCCGCCATACTGCCGGGCATGGGACATATCGGCCTGTTCGAATGGGGCCATAATCCGGCTGAGACCTTCCTCGCCTATTCCGATTCCCGTATCCTGCACCGCAAACGTCAGGGCCCATTCGTCTCCCTGGGCGGGCGCCGCCTCGATGGAAAAGTCCACATGGCCGACCTTTGTGAACTTCACCGCGTTGTTCATGAGATTCAGCAGAATCTGTGAAAGCCTCGTCGGATCACCGCGCACCCACTGCGGCACATTTTCAGGGATCGACACATTCAGATCGAGCCCTTTTTCCTTCACACTGTAACTCATGATGGTCACGGCAGATGACACCGTCTCGCGAACATTAAACGGGATGTTTTCCAGGACCATTTTTCCGGCTTCGATTTTTGAAATGTCCAGAATATCATTGATGATGCAGAGCAGCGCCGTGGAACTGCGGTGGATGCCATCCACATATTTTTTCTCATCGCCCTGCATCGGCATTTTCTGAAGCAGGCTGGAAAATCCGATGATGGCGTTCATCGGCGTCCTCAGTTCATGGCTCATGTTGGCTAGAAAAAGGCTTTTGGCTTCGCTCGCTTTTTCCGCCGCGCGTTCGGCCTCCATACGAATTTTCACCTCGCGGTTCAGCTCATCCATTTTTTGGCGGAGGTTGATCACCATCTGATGAAAGGACCGGGAAAGGGTACCCACTTCGTCGCGTCGATCCAGCAATTCCGGCACAACGCCGTGTTCCAAATCGCCGCCGGAAATACGATTGGAGATATCGGTTAAATCGACGAGCGGCGCGGTTAAGCGCCTGCTGAACCTGCGCGCATAGGCCAGGCAACCGTATGCGACGAAAGCGACGAGCAGGACGAGCAGCGCAATCTTCAGGTTATTTACGGTCCGTTGTCGCTGCTGCACGCTGGATGACTGTTTGATTTCGGCCAGGATAAGGCGCGCTGTGTTGTCGGCTACAAACTGCTCCTTGCGTGAAATACTTTGATAGACAGCTTCTGTCTTTTCAAAATTCCTGTTGCGGAGCGCCTCCATGCCCAACGTGATTTCGTGCTGAATGAAGCGTACGGAATTGTTTAACCCGCGAATGGCTACCCCGCTCTCCACATCCATTGCTCTTTTTTCCAGGCGCTGCAGTTCTTCGGCAATATCATCGGAGACGGCATGAAGCATTCTCTGCGCCTCGGTATTCTCCGGATTCTGTATGCAGGTGCTGTACGCCTGGATCATCCGTTCAACGGCATCCGCGATGCGGTACTCGGCAATGATATCGCCCATCTGCCGGTCGTAATCCTGCATTGCCCGAAAATGAGTAAGCAGCGTGAATCCGCTCAATAAAACCATGACAGCGATCAGCCCCACCAGGGCAGAAAGCAGCTTTCCTCTAATAGTGTTCCCAAACCGCTTCATAATACCGGAATTCCACCTGCCTTATTCCGCCGCATCATCGTCCTGCCCATAGATGTCCTGATACGAGTGAAAGCCATCCTGAATGATGGTCTGCTGTATATTGTCGCGTGTGACAGCCACCGACTCAAGCAGTATGGAGGGTACGTCCCTGGTACCGTTAAACACCGTGCTGTTGACGTTCACCGGCGTCCTGCGGGCCAGTGCGACGGCCAGTTCCACCGCGGCCCGCCCCAATTTGGAAAGCGGTTTATATACGGTGACCACCTGGGTGCCATTCACGATGCGGCGACAGGCCCCCAATTCAGCGTCCTGACCGGATACGGGAACCTTGCCGGCCAAATTCATATCCGCCAACGCCTGAATCACTCCGCTGGCCGTGGCATCATTGGCGGCGACCACCCCATCCACGTCCGGATGTTTTTCCAGAATACGCTTCATGTCCGCATAGGCATTCTGCGCGCTCCAGTTTTCTGTAAACGTATCGCCGACGATTTCCACCAACCCGTTCGACACGGCCGCCTGCAGCAGCTTCATGCTTCCTTTTCGGAACAGGTGCGAGTTGTTGTCCTTGTCCGAACCCCCGATATATGCCACGCGATTCCGGCGGGATGTGTCCAGCCGATTGAGTACATGAAGCGCCTCGTATTCCCCGACCTTTTCGTTGTCGAAGGAAATGTAATAATCCAGGTCGCAATGATTGATTAACCGGTCATACGCAATTACAGGAACCCCGGCAGCGTGGGCGATCGGGATAATTTTCGAGGCCGCTTCGGAATCATACGGAATGACAATCAGCACATCCACACCCTGAATAATCAGATTTTCCGCCTGCTCATTCTGCAAGGCTGCATTTTCGTTGGCCGAGTAACTGACCACCGACGCCCCCAGTTCCGCCGCCGTGTCCATGATGATGATTTCATCCTTCCGCCAGCGTTCCATGCGCACGCCACCCATGGAGAGTCCAATCACAAGCGGTTCTTTGTTCGGGGCGGCGTTCTTCCGTTCCGGCTCTTCCCGACATGCGCACATCAATACGGTCAACCCCAGCAGCAGGCCCGCCACGGCAGTACAAACGCTCGTTGTCTTCATAACTACTCCCTGAGAAAGCCGAATTTCACCCTTCACAGCCTCCGACAGCATAGTATAGGCGCATCTGAAGCGACAATATAGGCGAAATACTAAAATTCCTCGCGATTCGTCCGCAATCCCGAGAACAAACAATTCGTTCACGGACAATCCGCCGGGGTGCGCTTTACGAAAAATCCTTTGACCCGAGCCCCGGCCGGTTGTACTATCCGACCACTTCAGCTTGGAACTTATTGGCAGAGGAGCAGGTTATGGACGAACATGAGGATCAGACGCAAAACACCGACAATCCCGTTCCGCCGACCATCCGCCTCACGCCCGCCGGCGGAAAACCCGGGCCATCCGCCGCACCGAAAATCAAACTGCACGCCGCTCCGGCTGCAGTTCCTCCCGCCCATGTGATACCACCGCCCACCGTCACCGCGCCCACAGGCGTAAATGCAAAAAAGGAAACGGCACGCGTCAATCTTCCGCCCATTGCCGACCGGCGGCCCGACACGGTAACCGTCCCGCCGATCGCGCCGATGCTGCATCCTGATACGGAGTCGCCCGCTCAAGACAGCGGTGTGGCGCCCATCCGGATTAAACGGCCCGTCACCACTTCACTGCGTCCACCCACAACGCTGGAAGCGAAGAAAGAAACGTCCAGGGTAGACATTCAAACGGCTATGGCCGAAACCGAACAGGCTCCTTCAGCTCCGAAGACCATCCGCCTCAAGAGGCCCGGAACCACGATTATCGAACAAGCACCGCAATCCATGCCAAAAACGGCGACCCTGCCTCAGATAGATGATGCTAAAAAGAGCGAGACGTCCCGGATCGAGTTGCCTGCCGAGGCCTCGGTGGAAATACCCCAGCGCCGTAAAACCGTACAGATCAAACGGGCCCACGGAGGAGCAGCGCCCCGCCTGGTTACCACGGGACGTACGGAATCGGGATCGGACTCCCAGGAAGAAGCATTCATCACCATTAATGCCGAGGACGAAAGCACTATTGTTTTTTCGCTGGTCAGTCTTGCTGCCGCGATTGTCACCTGCGTATTGCTCTACGTCCTCGCCGCGCAAACGGTATTCCCCTCGTTGCCCTGGCCCGGAAAACTGTAAGTTCAGCGGGCAAACCGTTCAAAGGCGTTCTCAAGGTAGTTGATCTCACCGATTCGGTAGATTTCGCACAGGGCGCGTTCCGCGGGCATTCCCTCCGTAACCCTGGCGACAAATTCATACATCTGCCGGGGCGGGTATTCCAGCATCAGGTACCCCACCAGGTACTTGGCTGTTTTATAAAACAAAACCAACTCCCCGGCATCCGCCGGATATTCCTTCAGCAGGATCAAGTCCTGCAGGGGATACCACGATTTGATCGGGGTAAATGGGGCCCGTCGGCTGCGCCACGCTCCTTTAAACGCGCTGTAGGCAAATTCCTGGTACCATTGCGCCAAACCTTCATTCAGCCAAAGCGGCGGGTCTTTCCCGTAAAATCGGTACAAAATGATGTGTACCATTTCATGGGCAACGATATCACCGCTTTCATGGCGGGCGCCCGCCCGCTGCAAAAACATGTCCGGCCCGCGTACAAAAGAAAAGGCCCACTCCCCCGGGGAATCCATCACCTCGGAGAAGGCCTTCCAGCGACGCGCGGTATTGAAAATAAAAATGTGCGAACGCCCCGTCAGGCGATCCTCGCCGGCGTTCAGCTCGGTTGCCATATACTGGTATAAAAATTCCGCCAGTCGCGCCACATGCCGGGCAAAATCCCTGCGTTCATAATGCACCACAAAATGGTCCGTCTGGGCGTGTTTCCATTCGACTAACCCGGCCGTCAAACAGCGGCGGCCCGTTGGCGTTATGGCCCTCAGATCCATCTGGTCGGCGGGCACTTCGACAAACGGCATGTCCTCCCGGATTTTTTTTCGCAAATCATCCGTCGTTTCCCGTGCCGACAGGGGTTCCGCACTCACCAGAAAAAGCAGCACAACCCCGTTCAGCAGGAATCGCACATTATGTCTGCACATGCTCATGGAGAAGCAGTCTGCCCAATTCTGTGGCGAGAATCAATCCGCAAAACAGACCCGGCCAATGCCCCGTGATCACCCGGGCTTCCGCATTGAAGGCGCCTATTTTCGTCCGATGTCTGGCTGGCGATCCACTGCTCTGACAAATATAAAACCAATACTCGACACGCGGTTCATGAAGATTATATTTACGGAAATTTTATCTCCGAGACCTCGAATGCAAGACTATCTGGTATTTGACCATCTGACCAAGAATTACGGAAACCTGCGGGCCGTGGATAATGTGTCGCTCTCCATTCAACAGGGCTCCATTTTTTCACTGCTCGGGCCCAGTGGATGTGGAAAAACAACCCTGCTGCGCATGATTGCCGGGTTTGAGAAGCCCGACAGCGGACGCATCCTGCTGAACGGACGGGACATCACCGCCCTTCCCCCCAACCAGCGCCAGGTGAACACGATCTTTCAGAACTACGCGCTCTTTCCGCACCTGACCGTCCGCGAAAACATCGGGTTCGGGCTGAAGGTCACCGGCCATTGCAAAGCCGATATTGAGCGGGAAACGCAGCAGATGCTGGAATTGGTACAGCTGGAACACCACGCCGACAACAAGGTCACAGAACTCAGCGGCGGCCAGAAGCAGCGAACGGCCATCGCACGGGCTCTTATAAAAAAACCAAACATCCTGCTCCTGGATGAACCGCTCGCCGCGCTTGATCTGAAACTGCGGCAGCGCATGCTCATGGAGCTGGACCTGCTTCACGACGAAATCGGCATTACATTCCTTTACGTTACTCACGACCAGAGTGAGGCGATGAGCCTGAGCGACCAAATTGCCGTGATGAATGAAGGACACATTGAACAAATCGGAAACCCCGCACAAATTTATGAAGCGCCGAGCAGCAGTTTTGTTGCGGCCTTTATCGGCGACACCAACTTTTTCGACGGCGTTGTCATACAGCTCAAGGACAACGAATACTGCATGGTCCGCGTGGACGGATTCGGCGATGTGCTGTGCTACAACGATAAAAAGCTGCGCCTCGGAAATCCCGTCCATCTCAGCATTCGCCCCGAAAAATTCGCCATCTCCCGTAATCTGCCGGAGCAGCGGACCGGCCGGAACGTCGTGGGGGTGACCGTGGATGACATCGTGTACCTGGGCACACACACCAAATACTGGGTAACCATCAACGATTACCGTGTGGAAATCAATCAGCCCCACAGGCGTTACCAGCTCGACGAAATACCCATCAAGCACAACGAACAGGTATGGCTCTATTGGAATGCCGACGACGGCTACATGCTCGAACGCTACAGCGAAGATGACGAAGGAATGGTCTTCCAGCCCCCTGAAGAAATCGGCGACAACCCGAACGCCAACGCAGACGATGAAGAAAAAGAATAACAATCCATTCGCAGGCGGCTTCAATTGGAATGAAATTGCACTCTCCATTCCTTCCATCATTTGGCTCGTTATCCTGTTTGCCCTGCCGACAATCATGATCTTCATCATTGCCTTCAAGTCGGCCGATGCGTACGGAAACATAAGCAACCAATGGACCCTCGACAATCTGCGCGCGCTGGCCAACCGGCATTATCCGCTCATTGTCTGGCGCACCATTTGGCTGAGCGTACTCACCACGGTGATCTGCATCGGCGGAGGTATTCCCGTGGCCTATTTCATGGCGCGTATTGCGAAAAAATGGCGAAATATCCTGATGATTTTGGTCATTATTCCCTTCTGGACCAATTTTCTGATCCGTATTTTCGCCTGGAAAAACCTCCTGCACCCCGAAGGAACGCTCAAGCAGCTGCTCGTTTTTCTGCATGTGGTTCCGCAGGATCAGCCCCTGCTTTACAACGCCTGGGCCGTACTTGCCGTCCTCGTTTACAGTTATCTGCCTTTTGCCATTCTCCCCATCTACGCTGCGGCGGAAAAATTTGATTTCAGCCTGTTGGAAGCCGCTCAGGATCTCGGCGCCCGCTATTCGGTGGCGTTGCGTAAAGTTTTCCTGCCGGGCATAAAAAGCGGGGTGTGGACGGCGGCGGCCATGGTGTTTATTCCCGCGCTGGGCTCCTATGTCATTCCGGATATCGTCGGCGGAGCATCCAGCGATATGATCGGGAATAAAATCGCTCAGCGTGCCTTCATTAACCGCAATCTGCCCGAGGCCGCGATGCTCGCGGGCGCGCTTTCGCTCGCAGTACTGATTCCGCTGTTGGCCTGCCTTTTTTCGCAAAACCGGAAGAAACATCATCTGCTGGCGGGGAATCCTCCATGAAACAGCGCTCTTTCATACCGCTGGCCGTCACCGTGCTGACGCTGTTGTTCTTCTACATCCCGATTGTGCTGCTGGTGGCTCAATCCTTTAATGCGTCGCGCTACAGCGGCCCCTGGATGGGATTCACGCTTGAATGGTATGGGCGGCTCTTCCGTGATCGCAACATCTGGCTGGCGCTGCGAAATTCGCTGGTCATCGGCGTTGCCGCCACCCTGCTGTCCATGGTGTTCGGAACAACGGCCGCGCTGGCCCTCGACCGCTACCGAACCCGCCTGCAGCGCATTCACTACATGCTGATCTACATGCCGCTTGTCGTTCCCGATATTCTCATGGGTATGTGCCTGCTGCTCTTCTTCGTTTCACTGAAAACGCCACTCGGTCTTTTCACCATTTTCCTGGCCCACGTCACCTTCTGCATCAGCTACGTCGCCATGGTGGTGCTTGCCCGGTTACAGGATTTTGATTTTTCCCTGATGGAGGCGGCCCGCGATCTGGGCGCCACCCGCCTGCAGGCCGCTTTCCGCGTTCTGCTTCCCCTGCTGGCTCCGGGCATTCTTTCCGGCGGATTGCTGGCGTTCACGCTTTCGGTGGATGATTTCGTCATCTCCTTCTTTGTGGCCGGCCCGGGCGCCACCACGCTGCCGATCTATATCTACAGCATGATCAAACACGGCGCGCCCCCCGTCATCAATGCGTTGTCGTCCATTCTTTTGTTTATTACATTCGCACTCATAATAACCGCCCAGGTGCTCACCTGGAAAAAGGAGAATAAGTCATGAAATCATGGTCTGTACTGCTGGCTGCCGTCGGGTTAATGCTTTGCTCATGCGGACGGGATAACCGCCCCGTGCTGCACCTGTATAACTGGTCGGACTATATGAACCCCGAGGTCCTGTCGCAGTTTGAACAGGAAAACAACTGCAAAGTCATCCTCGACAACTACGACTCCAATGAAGCCATGTACGCCAAAATCAAAGCCGGGGCCACGGGCTATGATCTGATTTTCCCCAGCAGTTACATGGTCAGCATCATGAACCAGCAGGGCATGATCCAGCCGCTTGATCATGCAAAAATCCCCAACCTTCAATATCTGGATCCGGACTTCCTGCAACTGACGGAAGATCCCTCCATGCACCACAGCGTCCCTTACATGGTCAGCGTCACGGGGCTCGCCTACAACAAAACGCGCATCCCGAATGCTGTGAATTCCTGGGCCATGCTGGAGCGGGACGACCTGGCCGGACGCATCACCCTGCTCGACGATATGCGCGAAGTGATCGGCGCCGCGCTGAAAACCAAGGGTTACAGCCTGAATACCACGAACGAACAGGAACTGCTCGAAGCCGTTGAAATCGTCAAAGGATGGAAATCACGCATCGCCAAATTCGAAGCCGATGAATACCAGCAGGGCATTGCCTCCGAAGAGTTTCTCCTTTGTCAGGGATACAACGGCGATGTCATGCAGATCATGGCCGAAAATGAAAACGTCGGATTCCTGCTCCCGATGGAAGGCGCCTCCATCAGCAGCGATGACATGGTCATCCCGACGGATGCCCGCGAAGTGGAGCTGGCCCACCAATTCATCAATTTCATTCACCGTCCGGACATGTCCGCAAAGAATATGGAATATGTGTATTATTACAGCCCCAACCTTGAAGCGGCCAAACTCGTCAACGAGGAACTGCGCAACAACAGCACCGTATTCCTGAGCAAAGAGGACATCAAACGCTGCGAAATCATCAAAGATCTCGGCGAAAGCAATAAGCTCTACGCCCGGCTTTGGGACAGCATTAAAGCGGAATAAGACCAACGGTTAGCCGGCGCGGAAATGCCCGCCGCCATTCGAAGAAAGCCCCTCCCCGGCGGAGGGGCTTTTCTTTCCGGAAAAGCCCCGGATCACCCATGCGATATTTGCAGAAAACGATTATCGGCCGGGGCATCAGCGGTTCGGCATGGGATTGCACAGATTGCAGGCTTCATTAGCCACACGTCCGCAATTAAAGCAGATGTATTGCGGGTTGCGGGTCAGCTCCTTGATCGTGTCAAACTTTTCCTGGCTGGCCAGCACGCATAAATGCCCTTCATGTTTTCCTTTGCAAGTCGTCTTTTTGCTCATAGCAGTCATTCCTCCATTGATGGCACTCTTATGACCATTCAGCGGCGGCGAGGCGAGCAGAAAACAATATTTGCTTTTATTGTGCTTGAACAAGAATCCTCCGTCCCCTTGAATGAGGTGCATCATTGAAAGGGGAATTGAATATGGATAACAACTCCGGTCCTGCCGCGTCACGCCCCGTCAAACAACGCCGCATCCGATTCGGGTCCGGCTGGGCCAATGCGTTTTTCCTCATTTTCGGAATTATCCTGCCCACTGCTGCACTGGCTGTCGAAATCACCACGCGACTCTGCCGTGCCTATCTCTTCGATCCGCTCCCCACCTGGGCGCATGGCATACTGGTGGCGCTGGTCCCTCTCGGTAATTTTCTTATTTGGAATCTCCACCGCAGAAACCGCTGCGCATCGGCCCGGCTCGGAATGCTGAACGGCGCCGGGTTGATCATTGCCGCCTACTATACGCTGCTCTTCCTACCGATCATCCCTATTGCGTCGTTCGGGCTGGTGGCCGTTTTCTATTTTGGAATTGGTCTGGTCGCCCTGCTGCCCATGGCTCCCGCCTTCGGGCTGCTGGCCGCGCTTACTCTGCGTAAACGCCTGCGCTCCATTACCGGCGCCGCCCCCGGGCAACTCACACCGGGACTCACCATCGGGCTGCTCGCCGGCCTGGCCGCCCTTTTGCTGGTCGCCGGGCCCGGTCACATGCACACCCTGGCTATGCGGCTGGCCCTTTCAAAAGCCCCAGACACCTCCGCACGCGGTATCCAATGGCTGCGTCATGGGAACAGCGAGCCGATGCTTCGGCGGTATTGCCACTGGGACTTCGGGCGTCCTGCCGACCTGTTCACGCTGCTCACACTCTCCCGCATGCACCCATCCACCGAACAGTGTCGTACCATTTATTACCGGGTTACCGGTGCTATGTGGAATTCAATGCCGCCACCGGAGGACTCCTTTTTAATGAACCGCATAAATCCCCGCACGGTTTGGGATCCGAATGTGGGAGGCGATACTGTGGGCGCCGTACTGCCCGGGCTGACGCTGACCGATTCCAGAATGGATGCGGTGGTCGACGCGCCCTCTGCCACGGCTTATACGGAGTGGACCTGGAATTTTCAAAACGATACCGCCCTGCCCCGCGAGGCCCGCGCGCTGGTGACGCTCCCGCCCGGCGGCGTAGTGTCGCGGCTCACGCTCTGGATTCATGATGAACCCCGCGAAGCTGCCTTTGGAGGCCGCAGTCAAACGCGGCAGGCCTACCAGGAAGTGGCCGTGGTTCAGCGGCGCGATCCCGTACTGGTCACCACGCACGGCCCGGATACCGTCCTCGTGCAGTGTTTCCCAATCCCTGCCGACGGCACCATGAAAATACGACTCGGCATCACTTCGCCGATGCGTGTAAATGATCCAAACGCCGCCACTCTTTCATTGCCGGCCATACAGGACCGCAATTTTCAGTTGGCCAAAAACCTCAATCATACCCTGTGGGTGGAAGCCAACGCGCCGATTCGCTGCGGGGAGGCATCGCTGATTGAAGAGCAGGTCGCTGAACAGTCGTTCACCCTTCGCGGGATCCTGCCCGCCGCGCCGCCTTCCTCTTCCACCCCTCGGCTTTCGGTGGATCGTACCGGCGCCCCGCAAACCGTATGGGTGAATGACCCGCAGCAACCCGCTGCGCGAATCATCCAGCGGTTGAAGCCGACCGCCTTTCCAAAACCTGATCGAATTATTCTGGTAATCGATGGGTCCGCCTCCATGAACTCAAACGCCGACGGCATTCGGGAACTCCTGCAGCACCCCCTTCCCACGAACGTGACGGATATCCTCGTGGCAAGCGATACCCAACCGCTCCACATCCGGCGGGAACAACTCGGGACACGCAATCCATCAGCCGTACGGTTTGAAGGCGGGATGGACAATCTCTCCGCGCTGACGCAGGCCTGGGATTTACTCCATGGAGATTCCAGCGCATGGATTGTTTGGCTGCACGGCCCCATTCCCATGCTACTCGGTTCGCCGGAAGGATTGCAGCAGCGCTATGAACGCCGAAAACCCGGGCCTCTTTTGGTTTCTGTACCAGTCGCCGCCGGACCGGATCGCATCATGGAAAAACTGGAGGCCGCCGCCCCGACGGTTTGCGTCCCTCCGGATGACTCGTTCCCGTCATCGGTCGCCCGCCTGTTGGCCGGCGAGGCGGCCTGGCTTTCCGCCTGCCAACCGGAACGAACGGTGGAACCCGCCTCGAATCCGCTGCCCATTGATGCGGTCAACGCCAGGCCTTATCTGGTTGATCTGTGGGCGTACGATCAAATTCTGAACCGTCTTCCGAATTTGGAGCTCCGAAACGAACTGATCGATATGGCTATCCGCTACCATCTGGTCACGCCGGTTTCCGGCGCCGTCGTACTTGAGAATGATCGTCAGTATGAACAGGCCGGCTTGAAACCGAATGAAGCCAATCACGGACACATCGTCCCCGAACCCAGTGCGGTGTTACTACTATTCACGGGCGCGGCGATCCTTCTGATTAGGAAAGCACTGCGAAAATCGTAGTCCGTTGCCGGGCGGTATCAACCGCGGCTTTCTGCGGAATCCGGCCCCTGGGGCGGCAGCCGCTTTTCCAAGTCCGCCAGTTTGCGGCGCATTTCCGGAAGGCGCAAAAACAGGGCGTAGGCCTTCATATACTCCGCATGTTTGACTGCTGGAGAACCGAAAATAAAGGAGCCCGGCTCGACGTCCTTAATAACCGCAGACTGCCCACCGATCACAGATCCCGCGCCAATATGCAGATGGCCGGCCACCCCGGCCTGACCCGCCAGAATGGCCTTCTCACCAATCGACGTACTCCCGGAAATACCGACCTGTGCGACAATGACGGCATGATCGCCAATCTGCACATTGTGGGCAATCTGGACCAGATTATCGATCTTTACCCCTTTGCCGATGCGTGTCTTTCCGAAGCGCGCGCGGTCCACCGTCACATTCGCGCCGATTTCCACATCATCGCCGATGACCACGATCCCGATCTGCGGAATTTTTGTACGGACTCCCTGCGCATCGACAGCATAGCCGAAGCCATCACTGCCAATAACCGTCCCGTCGTGCAGGATCACCCGATCCCCCAGCTGCACATATTCCCGCAAAGAGACCTGGGGATGAATCAGACATTTTGCGCCGATTCGCACCCGATAGCCCACATGAACACTGCCCACCAGCACCGTGCCATCGCCGATTTGTGCTTCATCCTCCACCACGCAAAGCGGACCGATCGAAACACCGTTTCCAATGGTGACGTTCTTCCCGATCACGGCCGACGGATGCACGCCCTGAAAACGCGGCACTGGAGCCGGCGCAAAGAGCATGGCCACCTCGCCAAACGCTTTGTCCGGCTGAGCCACGCGCAGCAAAGACGCGGCGCAGGTTCCGGTCCAATTCTCCGCCACGATCACGGCCGAGGCGCGGGTATCCTGCATCTGCGATGAATACCTGGGATTGGCCAAAAAAGAAATGTCACCGTCCTCTGCTTCTTTCAGCGCCGCAACGCCGGAAATGATTAACGCTCCGTCACCCTCTATAACCCCACCCAAACGAGCGGTTAACTGTTCCAGCGTATACGATGCCATGAGCACTCCTTTTCCCAATGAGCCCCGCGGGCCTTATTTTTCGGCTTCTTCGATTTCGGCGGGTTCGGTGGCTTCGGAGGATTCAGCGGTATCAGGCGCTTTTTCCTGAAGTTTTTCGGCCGACTTATTGAGCAGCAGCAAAACTTCTTCGGTGATGTCCAGCTTGCCGGAGGAATAAAGGACCACGGAAACACCGTTCAGGCTCTGGCCCGAAGAGTCAATGACCGCCAGATAGTTCTGTTCTTTGGCATATTTCGTGATGACTTCATTGATCTCATCCACGATCCGTTTGCGCATACGCTGCTGCTGTTCTTCCAATTGCTTCCGGCGCTGCTGCTCCATGCGGCGGATTTTCTGTTCCTGCTCACGCACTTCCAACAGGAGATCTTCCGCCTCATCGCGTTTCTTGTTGCGCACTTCTTCGCTCAATGCGGTGTTCTGTGCCTCTTCACGCAGACTCTGGAAATCCGCCTGCATACCGTCATACTTTTCCACCAGTTCCCGGCGTTCTTCATTAAATTCATCGGCCTGCTCCTTCAACTGCGAATCGGCCAAACCGGTTTTGTAGTACTTGTTGAAGAGTTTATCCATATCCACCGTAACGATGCCCTCTTCCACGGCACATACCGTTTGAGCCGCACACAGTGCACCCAGCAAACAACCAACCATCCACATTTTTTTATTCATGCTGATGTCCTCCTTTAAATTTTGAAACCGATCCGCGCGATATTACGTAGATTTCTTCGCTTGGCAATTACAATACATATCCAATCAGGAAGCTGAAACGCCCACCCAGAAAACCATCCTTGTCCTCATTATAATCGCCGGACTCCAGCGGCCAGGCATAATCAAAACGCAGCGGGAAGCCGGGAATATCGATGCGCACGCCCACGCCGGCGTCGGAATTGTAGTCGCCCGTGTAATCCGCACCCTCGAAACTGTACGATCCGGAATAGACCATGCCGATATCATAGAAGGCCGCCAGCCGAAGCTTGGTCCAGACCGGTATGTCATAATCACACGAACCAAACGCCATGGTCTTGCCGCCGATGGGCTCTTCGTTTTTATCCATGGGGCCGACATGGCGGTATTTGAAGCCGCGCAAAGAACGGGGCCCGCCCAGATACAGCCGGTCGAAGATACGCACTTCATCCGAATTTCCGTACGCATCCACGACGGCCAACTCGCCGCGCAGGCTGAGGAAATGATCGAACCAAAGCGGTACATGCTGAGTGCTTCTGCTGCTGAGGCGGTACATATCCACGTCAGCGCCCAGCGGGCCGCCGGATACCTCCGATGAAAGCTTGGTCCGATTGCCGCGGGTCGCCACGAACACACTGTCGCGTGTGTCATGCAGCAGTGAAAGCCCCATCATGCTCTGAAGCGTGGAGCCTTCCTCGGCCTTGATTTCATCAGATGCCTCATCGTCAATATTAAAGACTTTGATTTGCTGCAGGCTGTAGGCCAGCGTTACACGGTCGTATGCCGTCAGCGGCTTGGTCAGACTCAGGCTTCCGCCAGTATTCAACTGCTCGTAATCATCGCTGTAATACTGGCTGTCGTTTCGGAACAGATTGAATTCCAGCGAGAGTTTACGGTCCAAAAACCAGGGTTCGATGAAGGAAAATTCATAGTCCTGCCGCGACGTACCGAACGTGGCACGCAGTTTGATTTTTTGCCCGCCGCCCGTAAAGCGCGGCCACCCGAACAGATCAAAATTACCCTGGCCCACTTCCACAAATCCGATCAGTTGATCAATGCTTGAAAAGCCGGCGCCCACCATGAACTGTCCCGTGCGCTTCTCTTCCACGTCAAAGGTCAGATCGTAATACCCCGGTTTTTTCGTAGACTCATAATTGCTGTTCACAAAGGAAAAATAACCCAGGTTCTGCAGGCGCCGTTCGCTGGTCTTAATTTTCACTTCGTTCATCACTTCGCCCGGATACACCGCCAGTTCCCGCCGGATCACCTTGTCCTTGGTTCGGATGTTTCCCGAAATATTAATGTCGCGAATATAGGCAAGATGCCCTTCTTTGACGGTAAATGTAATATCGGCGATTCCTGTGGCGGGATTGGCGCTCCGGTCAATCCGCACACGCGTTTCAATGTAGCCCCGGCGTCCGTAATACTGCTGAATGCGTGTACTTGCCGCCTTCATTTCGCCCACCGAGGCCACGCCGCCCGCCGACATCTGAATCAGCGGCTCGATGATTTCCTCCGGAAAAATCGTGACATCGGCCAGATGGATCTGACCGTTCCGATAGGGTCGCCCTTCTATAATCGGAATGGTGATGCCGATTTTTTCCTTCGGCCGCTCGGTGATTATCGGATCGCCCATTTTTACATCCAGATACCCCTTGTCCAGATACATGGAGCGGATGGTATTCAAATCCGTCGCGAGCAGATCGGGATCATAGACTCCCGACCCGGTTATCCAGGAATACCACCGCCGCACCCGCTGCTGCATGGCGGTTTTCAATTCCTTGTTTTTGAATACCGTATTGCCTTCAAAATCAATCAGCCCAACGACGGACCGCGTACCCTCCTTGATCTGCAGGGTTAAATCTGCCAGATTGGCCTCCTCATCCACATCAATGGACCAAGTAACCTTTACGAATGGATACAGGGCCTTGCGGTACTCCTCGATGACTTTTTTGCACTTCATCCCCACCGTGGCATCATCAATGTAGTCCCCGACTTCCAATTCCAGATTCTTGCGCACTTTCTTATTGCCGTACGTATCCGCGCCGGTGATGCGCAATTTGCGGATACGCGGTTTCTCCGTCACCACATACTTCACCACGATGCCGTCCATCGAATCTTCGCGCACCACGTCAACAAAGGAAAACCGGTTGGAGTCTTTCAGGTTTTTGATGTCCTGGGTCACGCCCTGATGGGTGAACTCATCCCCGGGCCGCAGGCTGATATATGCCATAATCGATTCGATATCCATTTCCCGATTGTCGGACGACTCCACCTTGACGTCCTCCACCAACACCCCGAAGGAAACCAAAGAGGCCAGAAGATAAGAGAATCCTGTAAGAGCGGCAGTCTGTAGCTTTTTCACAATGTCAATTCCTCTGTTTCTTCGTATGATTCCGCAGAATGTCCGGCAGGATCTACGCCCGCCGGGGCGCGATTGTCAAAGCGGGTGAACTGTTCGGAAAAATGAAGCTGCACTTCGCCGGTTTCGCCGTTGCGGTTTTTTGCCACGTCCACAATGGCCAGCGTCCGATCGTCCGACTGCTGATCCCCCGGGATGCGGCAGGGACGACGCAAAAACAACACAATATCCGCATCCTGTTCGATGGATCCCGAGTCCCGCAAATCTGAAAGCTGCGGACGGTGGAGTTTGTCCCGCGTCTCCGCAGCGCGACTGAGCTGGCTCAAAATCAGCACGGGGATATCCAACGACTTGGCCATGGCCTTCATAGCTCCCGAAATAGCCGCCACTTCCAACTGACGGCCATTGGCACGGGCCACTTCGGTGTAGTGCATCAGCTGTAAATAGTCCACCACCACCAATTCAATACCGTAGCGCTGCTTCATGCGCCGGGCCCGCGACACCAGCTCCACCGCTTCAAGCCCTGCGGTGTCGTCCAGAAGAATCGGAGCTTCCGAAAGCACGGACGCCGCATTTACCAAATCCTGATGGTGTACTTTGCCGATATACCCGCCGGCCAGTTTCTGGGCCGGCACCCGCGCATGCGAACACAACATGCGCTTGACCAACTGATCGGACGTCATTTCCAAACTGAACACCCCGACCGGATACGGATGTTTTCCGTCTTTGGTGATCGTCGCCACCCGTTCGGCGATATTCAGCGCCAGCGAGGTTTTCCCCATGGAAGGACGGGCCGCCAGAATGATCATTTCACCGCGCTTAAGGCCCATCATCTTTTGGTCGAGATCTGTGAACCCGGAAGAAATACCGGCAATTCCCCGACGCGAATTAAATATCTCCTCGATATCGTGCATCGCGTGGTCGATCATGTCAGGCCAGGGAACCAGGCCGGGACGCTGCCGATTGGAGATTTCGAAGATTTTCTGTTCCGTCAGACTCAGTAATTCGCGGGAATCTCCGTCCCCCACATAGCAGCGCTCAATGGATTCCTGCGAGTATTCAATAATCTGCCGCCGCAGATATTTCTGATACACAATGTCGATATAGAATTCGGCGTGCAGATCCGTCGGCGTACTGTCGATCAATTCGTCGAGATACATCCGACCGCCCACCTCGCTGACCGTCCCCGCCTCCTCAAGGCGGCTCCCGACGGTCACCGGATCTATGGCACGTCCGGCGTGGTGCATCTGCAACAGCACATCAAACAATATCTGATGGCGACGCAAATAAAACGCTTCGGAAAAAAGCTGCTGCTCCACGCACAGATCAATGACACGCTCGGGGTTGATCAAACACGACCCCAGCACTCCCCGTTCGGCCTCATCGCTGAATGGAACTGTTCGGCGGCCCTTTCCCTCTCTTTCAGCGTCGGCTCCGGGTGTCATGGGAGGGGTTCCTATTCTTCGACGATCCAGACTTTCAGCGTCGCAGTCACCTGTTTGTGCAGTTTCACTTCGAGCTTGTAAACGCCCAAATCCTTCAGCGGTTCGGGCAACTCGATCAAATGGCGATCGATTTCCACCCCCTGATCATGCAGCGCCTTGATGATATCTGTCACACCCACAGAACCGAACAATTTGCCTTCCGGGCCGGCCTTCATGGCGATCGTGCAGGAAGCCGAGGCCAGGCGGCCTGCCATGCTCTTCGCTTCGGCGATCTCCGCTTCCAGCGCCGCCTGGCGGTCCGCTATTTTACGCTCCAACTGCCGACGAGTGGCATCGGTGACCGGCGCTGCCAGTTTCTTCGGGAACAAATAATTCCGGGCATATCCCTCGGCCACGTTCACCACATCGCCTTCTTCGCCCAGATCCTTGATTTTCTTCATTAAACAAACGCGTAGCGCCATGATACGTTCTCCTGATAAATTAGCGAACCAAGCCCATAATGCGCGCACGACGAATCGCCCGCTTAATCTGCCGCTGCTGCTTGGCGGAAGCCCCCGTCAAACGGGCAGGCACAATCTTGCCGCGTTCCGTCATGAATTTCTTCAGCATTTCATGATCCTTGTAGTCCACCACAGTCACGCCGGCCAGAATCTTGGCGCCCCGCTTGATCTTATCCATGTCCATATCGTTCTTTTTACGCTTAATCACTTTTTTCATATGCTATTATCCTCTACCTGTTGATTAGAATGGCAAATTATCTTCGTCAATCCCGGCACCCGGGTTAACGGATTCCGGAACCGAAACCGTAACCGTATCGGTTTCGCCATGACTTTCATTGCGGTGACCCGCACCGGGTTCGCCGCCTTTTCCCCTGTTCGGCGACCCCAAAAACTGCACCCGCTGCGCATTGACGCGCATTTTGCTCCGCTTTTCCCCCTGCTGGGTTTCCCACTGATCAAGCTGAAGCCGGCCCTCAATCAGCACCGGAGACCCCTTGGAAAGATACTCCCCGGCCGACTGCGCCTGTTTTCCCCAAACCACCACATCCACAAAGACCGGCTTTTCCTTCCACTCATTCGTGGCCGTATCCTTGTAGCTTTCGTTTACCGCCAGGCCCAGATCGGCCACAGCCATCCCCGAAGGCGTAACACGCACTTCCGGGTCACGGGTCAAATTCCCGGCCAGAAAAACTTTGTTCAGGGATAGTGAGGCCATATCGTTCCTCTTTGCCGTTATTCCGCAGCTACGGCGGCTACCGGCGCGCCGGCATTTTCATCTTTGCAGACGATCTGAACACGAAACACGTTTTCGTTCAACTTCAAGCGGTTTTTCAGCGGGGTAATCCGGCTGCCATCCAAGTCGAAATCCAGCACATAGTAGTAGCCGGAATCCTGTTTTTTCATAGTGCGGGCAAACGGCCGCTTACCCAGACGTACCGTGTTCTTCACGTCCCCTTCGAAGCGGGCGACATCCTGCCGAATGCTTTCCAACGCCCCGTCCAGCTGATCATCCGTCAGCGTCTTGGGCAGGATAAACATACCTTCATATATGGTCTTCAATGAATCATCCTCCTTAATTTAACCTAGTTAAACCGGTTCATGGCCTTTTCCGCGCCATATTCCTGTATATATTCCACTGCTTCCGCAGCCTTCGCTATTCCTTCACCTGCAAGATCCCGTTCGGCTTCCGGAAACGCGGAAAGCACATAATCCACCAACGGCTCTCCACCGCCCGGCTGCCCGACACCCACGCGAACCCGAATAAAGCGTTCTGTGCCCAGTTCGGCAATCAGCGACTTCAACCCATTGTGCCCGCCCGCGCTCCCCTGGGAACGGACGCGAATGGCGCCGGTCGGCAGCGAAGTATCATCCACAACCGCCACCAGCTGCTCAACGGAAACACCGCGCCATCGACTCAGCCGCTTCGCCGCCAAACCGCTCCGGTTCATGAACGTTTCCGGTTTAACCAGCAACATTCCGCCATCATCCGTCTCCCCCAACAGAGCCCGATAAAACCAGGACCGCCGAAATCGGACGCCCCGCTTCTGAGCCAGCATGTCGAGCACCATATAGCCCGCATTATGCCGGGTCAACTGATATTTTTCACCGGGATTTCCGAGTCCTAAAGCCCAGATCAAACAAAGCTCCATCCTGCCAATCTGCGCATTACTTGCCCGGCTTCTTCTCGCCGGACGCTTTATCAGCACCCTTCTCGCCGGCTTTTTCAGCCGTCTTTTCACCGGCCTTCTCCGCCGCGACAGCGCCCCCTTCGGCCGGAGCAGCCGCACTGGCTTCCGCCTCAACCGCCTGAAGTCGCGGAGGCATCACGGAAGCAATAGCCACGTCTTTTCCAGTAATAATCGTGTATTTCGCCGAATCCAGTTTGATATCCGAAACCGTCAAACGGGTGTTGATCGCCATCGCGCTGACATCCACCTCGATCATCTCGAGCACATCCATCGGCAGACATTCGACTTCCACTTCGCGCATCAGGTATTCCAGCACACCACCCTGCTGTGAGACACCCACCGGGTCGCCCACCAATTGCAGCGGAACCCCAACGCGGATCTTCTTCTTCAGCGAGATCTCCTGGAAATCCACATGCAAAACGCGCCCCGTCACCGGATGATGCTGCACTTCCTTCATCAGCGCTTTCACCATTTTGCCGTCAATCTCCAGATCAAGCACCAGATGCTCGCTGGTATGATGATGCAGCAACTGCTCGAAATCATGCTCGTTGATCTTGACCATTGATTCCTGACGTTCCTCGCCGTACACGATGGCAGGCACTTCGCCCGCATGACGCATGCGGCGCATAGCGCCTGTTCCTTTTTCTTTGCGACTTACCGCAACCACCTTCACCATATTTCCAGCCATGTTGTTCTACTCCCTTGCTTATTCCAATTTAAATAATGACGACACCGACTTGTTGTTGTGAATCCGAAGGATGGCCTCGCCCAACAGCTCTGCCACAGAAAGCACCGTCACCGGAAACTCCGACCACTCCCGATTCGGCACACTGTCGGTTGTGATCAGCTCCTTGATGGGCGACGCCAGCAACCGCTGAATGCCATATTCGGAAAGCAGCGAGTGACTGACCGCGGCATAGACATCCCGCGCCCCTTCTTTTTTCAACAGGTTTGCGGCCTGACAAAGCGTTCCGGCCGTAGAGGTGATGTCGTCCGTCAGCATCACATCCCGCCCTTTAATGTCACCCACCAAATTACTCGAAACCACTTCCGTGGCGCTCTTCCGCTGCTTGGAGACGATTGCCAGACCGCACTGCAGTGCCTCGGCATATCCATACGCCATTTTCATCCCGCCCGCATCCGGCGCCACAACCACCAGATCCGACAACCCCTTCGATTTGATATAGCGGATAATTACCGGCGCCGCGTAAAGATGGTCCACTGGAATGTCAAAAAATCCCTGTATTTGCTGCGCGTGCAGGTCCATGGCTAAAATACGGTTCACCCCGGAAGCCACCAGCAGATTGGCCACCAGTTTGGCAGTGATTGGAACGCGGGGCTGATCCTTACGGTCCTGGCGGGCATATCCGTAGTACGGAATTACCGCAGTAATACGCGCCGCCGAGGCCCGGCGGGCTGCGTCAATCATGATCAACAGCTCCATCAGATACTCGTTTGGATTGTGGGCAATTGGTTGAACAATAAACACATCCTGACCGCGGATATTCTCCACAATCTTGACGAAAATTTCGCCATCCGGAAATTTTCGAACCTCCACCTCCCCCAGCGGACGCCCGACATATTCTGCGATATGCTGCGCCAATTTTATATGCGCATTGCCTGCCAGTATCCTCAACGTCTTTCTCCTAAAATAAAGCGGTCCTGCGACCTGATTCACAAGCCGCGCTCCCGCAAGAACCGGACGACCCGCACACAGATGGTTGCCCGACTAGGATTCGAACCTAGACTCTGGCCTCCAAAGGGCCGTGTGCTGCCATTACACCATCGGGCAGTTCGTACCTGAAATCGCTGTGTGTTTAAAATAAAGCGCTACACAGTATGAAGTGTTTTACGATAAGTCAAGTAACTGTTTCCGCCCTCTTTTCATTTTTTACACCCCCGTTTTTATCGTCCTTTCCCTCGGTTTTTCGCCCCCTCTTCACCCCCTTTTTCCCTTTACGTTCGGAAGGGTTCAACACTATGATACTCGGGTTGTTGCGGGCGGGTGTCCCCGATTTACTATCAATACCGCCGATGGCTGCGGCACCGGGATCATCGGCGGGAACGGCGAAGGAGTTGCTGAATTATGTCCTCTCAGGCCAGTATCGCGGAATCGGATGAACGTCAGGAAATCCTCCTGGAAACCGGAACCAACGAAGTGGAAATCCTGGAGTTTATCCTGCGTGGACAGAGTTTTGGCGTCAATGTGGCCAAAATCAAACAAATCGTTCAGTTTGACCCGGAGAAACGCAACGGGGTCCCGGAAGCGCCCCCGGCCATGATGGGCGTCTATCTCCACCGCGATGGGACCATTCCGCTGATTGATCTCGGAAATGCCCTGCACATGGCCGATAAGAACCGCGACGACAAACCCCTCGTCATGGTTTGCGAATTCAACGGGGTAATCTGCGGATTCTATATTGACGGAGTTCGCCGGATCCATCGCCTCTCCTGGACCGATATCCAACCGATGAACGAAATGCTGGCCAAACAAAGTTCCTGCATCATCAGTTCGGTGAATATCGAAAAGGCTGAAGTGCTTATCGTGGACCTCGAACACATTATATCCCTGATGGGCATCGTGCAGGGACCGGCCATCCTGAACGAACCGGTTTCCACCGACACCACCACCCGGGAAATGCGCATTATCCTGGCCGAGGATTCGAATTTCATCCGCCATCAAATGCTTCAAATCCTGCGGGCAGGCGGCTATTCGCAGGTCATGGATTTTCCAAACGGACAGGCCGCCTACGAAGCCATCTCCGGACACATAAAAAAGGCCGCGGAAGAAAAGCGCCCCGTCTCGGATTTCTTCAATTTTGTGATTACCGACATCGAAATGCCGCAGATGGACGGGCTGACCCTCTGCCGGCTGATCAAAGAAAATGCAGCTTCGGCCGGAGTTCCCGTGGCGATCTATTCCTCGCTCATCAACGAGCAGATGGAAATTAAATGCAAACAGGTGGGCGCGGACTATCACCTCTGCAAACCGCAGTTGGCTGATTTGATGGCGATGATCCGAAAACATCTGAACGAAGAAAAACAAACCTAAACAGATTGGCTTTCAAGGGGTCGGCATCCTTACGCGCCATCACCACAAGGAGAACCGCATGAAGATTCTGGACTTCACAATTCCCCGTCAGCTCGCGGACGCACGGCGCATCCTGCTGGAACTGAATGGCAGCGGCATTCCTGCAGCAGGCTGCACGGCATTTCATTTCTATGCCGACGGTCCCGGGAAAAAAGCGGTTCTGCTCTCCGACCTGGGTCTGAACGGCATTCGGCGCTCCCCGGATGCCTTCACTATCGGAGCGGCAACCACGCTGACGGCTCTGCAGCGGTATCAGGCGGAAGGATGGGTGCTTGATCGGGTGGCCGCGCAAATCGCCTCCCATCAGATTCGCAACGTATCCACGATCGGCGGAAATATCGCCCGCGTATTCCCCTGGGCGGATCTGCCGGTTGCCCTGCTGGCGCTGGATGGGCAAGTCACCGTTCAGGGCGATCAGCCCCGAACCTACACCATGGATCACTACTTCAAGACACAACCCGCCACACTTTTTACCACAGGCGACCTGCTTACGCAGATTGATGTGAACCCGCTTGCCGCTGATACGGGATTCGGCCACATCAAACAGCGCATGAAGTCAGAATCGTTCAGTATGGCCACCGCCTCCGCGCGCGTTACGCTAAACGCCGTCGGCGTGGCATCCTGCCGCGTGGCTCTCGGCGCCTGTATTCCATTTCCCACCCGCCTGCCCATCCTCGAAACAGCGCTGGCCGGAAATTTCTGCGATGACCGCGACGCCCTGATGAAGATGATCGAAGACGCCGCAGGAACGCTGACGTTCCTTTCCAAAGAGGGCATGTCCAGAGACTATATTCATCACTTAGCCATGGTGACGCTCGCCGACGCCATTCAACAAGCCGCCCGTGAAGCGGAAGGGAGGCACGCATGAACCTCAAAACCATTTCCTTCAAACTTAACGGCGTTCAAAAAGAATTCAGCGTAGACCCGGAAACCAAACTGCAAACGCTCCTTCGCGATCACGGGTACGCCAGTGTGAAGTTCGGCTGCGGAGAAGGCAGCTGCGGCGCCTGTACCGTGCTGATGAACGGCGAGGCGGTTTACTCATGCCTCCTCTATGCTTTCCAGGCTGATGGGCAGGATATTTGGACCACCGAGGGCGTCGGCACCCTGGAGCATCCTCACCCCTTCCAGCAGGCGCTGGTCGAAGAAGGCGCCGTCCAATGCGGATTCTGCATCCCCGGCATGCTCATGTCGGCCAAGGCCCTGCTCGACCGCCATGCAGCTCCCTCCGATGAAGAGATCCGCCTGAACATGGATGGGAACCTCTGCCGTTGTACGGGCTACGAAAAAATCTGGGCGGCGCTCCACAAAGTGATCGCGCAGGGAAAGGTGAAGCACCATGCATAAGGAACCCTTTCAAGTCGTCAATCACTCGGTGCTGAAAATCGACGGGATGCAACTGGCCCTCGGACGCAAATCCTACGTGGCCGATCTGAAGCCGGCGGACGCCCTCCATGTTAAAATGCTGTGGAGCCCTCACGCCCACGCCGAAATCACGGCCATTGATATCCGTGCGGCAGAAGCAATCCCCGGGGTCCACTGCGTTCTTTGCCACACCAATGTTCCGCGCATCGTGCATGGCACCGCCGGCCAGGGCTTTCCCGAACCGTCCCCCTACGACACCTTTATGTTCGACCGTAAAGTGCGTTTTGTGGGAGACCGCGTGGCCGCCGTCGCCGCAGACACTCCCGAACTGGCGGAAAAAGCACTCGAGGCCATCCAGGTCACCTACAAACTGCTGGAGCCCGTGCTTTCCATAGACCGCGCACTTGAACCAGACGCACCTATCATCCACGACGAACCGGAAGCCTATGTCCCCATCCCCATTCCCTACGATCCGAAACACAACATCGTTGCCAGCGTCGGCATGGAAGCCGGACAGTTTGAAAAAGCCCTCGCGGAATCGGACTATCGACTGGATTACACCTATGAAACCCCTTACGCCCAGCACTGCCCCATCGAAACCTACGTCTCCATGGCGCACACGGACGGCCGCGGACGCATCATTATTGAAACCAGCACTCAGGTGCCCTTCCACACCCGGCGCATTGTCGCCCAAACACTCGGCATACCCGTACGCCAGATTCGCGTGATCAAGCCGCGCATCGGCGGCGGCTTCGGCAGCAAGCAGGAAATGCTGCTGGAAGACGTGGTCGCATTGATGGCCCTGCGTACCGGGCGTCATGTGATCTGGCAGTTCACCCGCGAAGAAAATTTCCGCACGGGACGCACCCGTCATCCCATTCGGTTGCGCATTCGAACCGGCGTCCGCAAAGACGGGACCCTCACAGCGCTCGGCATGGACGCCATCAACAATACCGGCGCCTACGGCGGACACGGCCTCACCGTAGTCAGTTGCTGCGGCAGCAAGGTCCTCCCGCTCTACCGGTGCGACCATATTCATTTCGATGCGCGCGTCGTCTACACCAACCTGCCGGTCGGAGGCGCTTACCGCGGATTCGGCGCCACGCAGGCCTTCTTCGCCATGGAAACGCAAATCGACGAGATGGCCGAGGCCATCGGCATGGATCCGCTGCGCTTTCGCGAGCTGAATCACATACGGACCGGCGATGGCTCCCCCGTTTTTCAGGCGCTTGGCGAGGGCAAAGAAGGAACGCCCATGACGATCGGAAGCTGCTCGCTGGATGAGTGTATCCGTCAGGGTGCCGCCGCCATCGGCTGGGAACGCCGTACCCCGCACACGGAAAAAAACGGACGCTTCCGCAGAGGCATCGGCATGTGCTGCCTCATGCAGGGCTCCAGCATTCCGCATATCGATATGGGTGCCGCCGCCATTAAAATGAACGACGACGGGTCCTTCAACCTCACCATCGGCGCCACCGACCTCGGCACCGGAAGCGACACCGTTCTTGGACAGATTGCCGCGGAAGCGCTGCACACCACCATCGACAAAATGATCGTCTACTCCTCGGATACCGACCTCACACCCTTTGATGTCGGCGCATACGCCTCCAGCACCACGTACCTCAGCGGCGAGGCCGTCCGCAAAGCCGCCGTTAAAGTGCTGACGCAAATCCTGGGGGTCGCCGCCGAAATGCTGGGCGTCCCGGCGGAGACCCTGACTGCGCGGGATTCCGCCGTCATATCCCCCGACGGCAGACAGGTCACTTATTCCGAGGTATGCCTGTACTCGCTGTATCAGAAAAATCAGTTTCAAATTATGGATAGCGCCTCACACGTCACCCACAAATCGCCCCCGCCCTTCGCCGCGCATTTCGCGGAGATCGAACTCGATACTTTCACCGGGCAGATCAAGCTGTTGCAGTATGTCGCCACGGTGGACTGCGGTACCGCGATCAACCCCAAACTCGCGGAAGGTCAAACCGAGGGCGGCGTCATGAACGGCATCAGCTACGCGCTCACCGAACAGTATCTTTTCGACTCGCGCGGAAAAATGACGAACGCCTCGTTCCACAACTACCACATTTGGTCCATGCGCGATAAACCCCTCCTCAAAACCATTCTCGTTCCCAGCTACGAGGATACCGGCCCCTTCGGCGCAAAGAGCGTATCCGAGATCTGCATCAACGGTCCGGCCCCGGCCATCAATAATGCGCTGTATAACGCCGCCGGCATACGCCTGCGTGAATTTCCCTTCACGCCGGAACGTGTCTGGAACGCTCTTCATCAAAAAGGCGCTTAGCTCACCGTATGCGGCCGAATAAATCGTAACTCGCGCTGCCGGTTATTTTCGCACGGCAGCGTGTACCGGGAGCCGGCATGGCCCGCCCCGTACGCTGCTTCAGAATAACCAGCCCGTCAATTTCAGGGGCCTGTTGCGGCGTACGCGCCGCGAGCACTTCCACCTCGCGGCCGCTCTCGTCCTCCACAAGGCGCGGACCATCCACCATCACTTCCAAATCACAGCCGACCAACCCACTCAGCTTCTTCGCGGAGAGCGCCTGCTGAGCCGCCATCAGCACCTCGCGCCGGCGCTCTTTCTCCGCTTTCGGGACGTCATCGTTTTTCCTGCCTGCCAGAGTGGCGGGTTCGGATGAAAAAGAAAAAACGCCCATGTGATCAAAGCCCTGCCGCTGAACAAAAACCAACAGCTCCTCAAATTCCTTCACCGTCTCCCCGGGATACCCCGTGATAAACGCGGTACGCAAAGCCACCCCGGGAAGAAACGTACGAATGCGGTCCAGCAGGCGTTCAATGTCGGCCCGCGAACACCGACGACGCATGGCCTTCAGGATTCGATTACTGATATGCTGCAGCGGCATGTCAATGTACGGACAAAAACGCGGATCTTTGGCCATCACCCGCAGCACCTCGTCATCCAGATGCCCCGGGTAAACATACATGAGCCGAAACCAGATGTCCTCCCTGACGGTTTCCGCCATTTTTTTCAGCAGGGGAGCAAGCCGCCGTTCTCCGTAACGCTGCATACCATAGGCCGAGGTGTCCTGCGCGATGATGCTGACTTCCCGCACACCGGCCGCTACCAAATCACCGAGCTCCCGAAGGATGTCCTCCTCCGGACGGTCCGCCTGTCCGCCCCGAATGGAGGGAATGGCACAAAAGCTGCATCCGTTTGAACAACCCTCTGAAATTTTCAAGGCCACCGAATGCCCGGAACCCGTGATCACGCGCGGCACCGCATGAAACGCAGGATCCATTTTCGTTGATGTTCCCGAAAGCCGTTTCCGCTCCGAATGAGCCTCCGGGGTGTTTCGGGCTTTCTCCCACGCGGCGGTCAATACTTCCGGCAGGCGCAGATAATCCCGAAACGGCACACACAAATCCGCCTCCCGCAAAAAAACATCCAGCCCCGGCCGGCGGCCATGCTCCACGAGGCACCCCATCGCCACACACAGCAACGAATGCCGCTTTCTTCTCTTCATTTTTTTCAACGCATTCAGCGTCTGTGCCGCTTCCTTCCGGGCATCGGCAATAAAGCCGCAGGTGTTCACCAGACAGATATCCGAATCATCGGGACGCTCCGCCAAAAGGAATCCGCGGCTGACCAGCAATGCCAGCAGGCGCTCGGAATCCACCGTGTTCTTGGGACAGCCCAGACTGATCAGCGATACCGTGATAGGCAATGGTCTACTCATACGTTGTTTCCCTGTTATCTCAAAAGCATCGAAAGGATGCTGCGAACACCGCGGATGTAGCGCATTCCTCCGTTTCATGCGACAGTTTATTTCACCCGGGTCGCATTTCCGGAAGCCTTGACCGTTGCTTAATCATACGCTTCCTGCTACATATGCCCGAATCACTGAACGCAAGGCATGTTTTCATGACGGGGAACGAAACAAAAAAACAGGCAAAAGGAGAGTCCGACGATAAAACCAACGGACTCTACCACAAGAAGGATCTTTCACACCGGCGCCAACCACCGGATTTCCGTCCGACCGGCGGCCCGCGCAAGGGCCCGGCGCGTGACCTTTCCTATACTGCGCTGATTACCAACCTCCGCGTTTTCGCCGTAGTCGCCGGCTGCATGCTGGTCATGCTGCTCGTGGCGGTATGGGTGGCCCGAATGGGTATGCAGATCAGAAACCGCAGAACCACCCATCATCCGCCTTCTGAAGCGGCCGCCGCGAAGAAAATTTCTTCCGCCGGCACAACCAACGAGACAGTGGATGAACAGCAGCCTGCCATCCCGGACGAAACGATGCTGGATACTTCCGCCATTCGAAAAGCCCTTTTCCTCACCAAACAAGGCAGCCAGCTCTCCGAAAGCGGCGATATGGAGGGCGCCATCGACTTATACCGGGAAGCGCTCGCCGTCTGGCCCAACCTTTCTCAGGCCTGGATCAGTCTCGGGCAGGCCTATCTTACAATGGGACGATATGATCAGGCGCAACTCGCTCTCGAAAAGGCCGTCGAACAGGACCCATCTAATGTCGCCATTCTGAACGATCTCGGAACGACCCACCTCCACCAGGGGGATCTGGATCACGCCGAAGAATATTTTCTCGCATCGGTGGAAATCAGCGCCGATTACGCGGCGGCCTATTACAACCTGGCTCAATGCCAACTCAATCGCCGAAGCAACGATCAGGCGCGTGCGTATCTCGATCTTTTTTTGCGCAAGCAACCGGACGATGCCCGCGCCCTCAAGGAATTGGCCTACCTGGATGCACTGACCGGACACTACGAATCCGCGCTGAAAAATCTCAACCGAGCCATCTCGTCCTCTCCCGGATGGGCCGCGCTCTACTTCGATGCCGCCGCCGCTTCCGCCCTCCTGGGACGAGTTGAAGATACCTTTCGCTACTTGAACCAGGCGCTGGACCGCACGTCGCCCAGGGCCGCCTACCAAATCTATCAGCAACCCGCGTTTCAGGATATGCGAAACACCGAAGCCGGAAGGGATTTTGAAAAAACCCTGGCTGAACGCACCAGAAAACTGTTAGCCTCTCCAATGTCTTCCGGTTCGGTTGACAACGCCGGAGAGCGGCCCACGCCTACGGCCCCACACTCCGAAATACCGGCTCCGGAACAAGCAACACAACACCCATAATCGGTTATGAAACAGCGCCCGCAAAATATTTACGATCACATTGAAGACACATTTACTGATGAACCGGATCATCAGGGGGTGGACTACTGGAACGCCGAACGCCGGCGAAACCGCCTCCGCAATGCGCTCTGGCTGCTGATTTTTATCGGGGTGGCCGGCGTCATTGTCTACGTCATCATCAAGAATAATCAGAAGGCCCGTGTGACGGAGGAAAATGTATTCTTCGGCTCCCGCTTCACGCCCGACGAACAAATCGTCTCCTTCCGCAAAACGTCGCGCCAGGATACCGACATTCCTTCTGTGGAAATCGTTTTGAACGAATTGCAGGACATAAAAACGCTGGAACTGCCCGCAGAGGGCGGCGCCCCGCTCTCTCCCGTCTGGATCAAGCAGGTGGCTCACTATCTGATTGTAGCCGATCAGGCCGAAAGCGCCGGGCACTTTGAAAAAGCGCTGGAACAATACAACAAGGCCCG
>CAZISY010000009.1:0-3607 GCA_964542025.1 uncultured Verrucomicrobiota bacterium | reverse complement strand
GCCCAGGCGGCGGAAGCTTTCGATGCCTACATCACCCGGAACCCGGAAGATCTGAAAGCCATTCAGGCCTTCGCTTCTCTGCTCCTGGACAATGGCGACTGGACAAAGGCCGGACAACTGCTCATGCAGGTCCAGCAGAAAGCGCCCGAAATCGGCCCGGTGTATTTCAAACTGGGCGAAGCACTCTCCCATTCCGAAGATAAAAAAGCCGCCGTTGAAACGCTGCGTAAAGGGGTTCTGCTGGTGGACCCGAAACAGGCGCTCGGGTGGCTGGTCGGCGAAAGATACAACCTGCTGCGTAACGATCCGGCCTTCCAGAAGCTGGTCAATGACCTCAGTTCTTCCAACAAGTAAGGCGCGCTCAATCCACCATCCGGTTAAACGTCTTTTCACTGTGCGACGCCAATTCCATCCCGGCATCGCCGCGCATCCAGAACGGATTGCGGTTCATTTCCGCCAGGGCAAACCAGGCCGTTGCCCCGACATGCAGCCGTTGATAGTACAACCATTCATCGCCGCCCTGCGTGTAAAACCCCGTGGTCACTTCCGCCCGATCCGTGGCAAATACACCGCCGGAGGCGTGCTGAGCGGAACGAATGTGGGAAAGAATTTCGGCCGTCTGGCTTGTACGACCCAGGGAAGCATACACAGCCGCCATCTGAGCGGTTCCTTCAAACCACACGCCATCCCCGTCCTGATTGAAATCATACCCGCCGGCTACGCGCATATTTTTCTCCGCATAATCCAACCCCTTGACGAAGCTTGAGCCCTCTTCGCGAAGAGCCAGCAGTGCCCAGGCCTGCGTATCCAGGGGAACCACTTCGCGGAAAATCGTCACGCCGTCGCTCGCCGTCCCCGTCCAGAATTTTCCATCGCGATCATCCCACATGGCCTTCACAAACTTCAGCGCATGTTCCGCGTTGTCTTTCCAAATCGGCCGTTCCGTCATTTCATAGAGTCTGGAAAACACGGCAAACAAATCGATGTTGTGTTCCGTGGACTTGTACGTCAGCTTTTCCTGCTCGGGTTCCCATCCTTCAAATCCAGCCGTGAAACCGCCGGCACCCTGTTCATCCCGGCAGTTCTGAATGATCCACTTGCCCATCTTCATAGCGGACAGCATGTATTTCTTATCACCGGTTGATTCGTAGGTGGTCATCAGCGCCAACATGGACCAGGCCAGATTCCCCACAGACGTACCCGCCGCGTTCGCATCTTCACACCAGGTGTTGGACTTCTTATTGAACCAACCCGGCATCCGAACGGCGTCTTTTTTGCCCGTAGGCATCCAGCCGGGCGCCATGCGCAGGTCGCCGCCCTGATAGGCGTTGCGAATACGGCCATCATCAAAAGAGCGGTCATTTTCCTGCGCATATACCAGCGCATTGGCCACCAGGCGGGCGCGCCGTGTATCGCCGGATGCCAGAAAGGTCAGAATGGCCAGCGCATTGTCATACACATACGCCGTATTCGCCAGCACCAGATCGGCATCGTTCGCACAGCGTTGTGTTTCATAGCTCGTTAGCAGACGGGAATGATTAAGGCGTGACTGGTTGTACTGAATGTCGTCCAAAAAGAACGTAACATCTTTGTAACGGTTGATGGTGGATTTCGTGGTCCAGCCGAATCCCTGCACGACGTTTGTCAGGTCACATCCGTTCAGTTCGATCGTGTATTCCTTCCATTCCTTCGTCAAGGTGACGAATTTGGTCTGCATTTTGCGGCATGATTCGGGATATTTCGCACGCGGTGACCCGGAAAAATCATCCCGCCCGATTCCGAAGCAATAAAACTGAACCTTTTCGCCACCCTCCTGGCCGCGCGCACGGAAGGTCAACCGCGTGGCCCCCTTCAGATTCTCTCCGGCGTTTGGATGTGTGCCCCAATTCAGCGACGGGCCTTCCTCGCCCTGAACAAACACGCCATTCATGAAACTCCAGCCGCCCCAGGTGGCCTTTTCGGCCTTAAATTCGCACCGAATGCAAGTGCGGCCCGAAAACGGCTGTTCTTCACAGTCTTCTGCCATCGAGGGCACCAGATGCTCATCACCCGGCTGACAGATCTTCGCGCGTTCCGCAAAGCGATTACCGGCCGACCCCGCATCATCATACACATAGACTGCCCGATGATATCGATCCATCATCTCTTCCAAAAATTGGCACGCCTTGTCGGCTTGGTTTACTGCCTGCTGTTCCATGCCCAGGACGGAAAGAGTCGGGATCAGGGTGGCGAGGATCATCAGGGCGTTCTGTCTCAGGGTCTTTTTCATTCTCATCTTCTCCTGACACCCTATTCAGCAGAAAATGTTCCAGACTGGTCCTGGGATACTTTATTTCGGAAAAAGGCCCATACTTGTCCTTCTTTGCTTATTTTGCGACATGCCAATAAATCGCTAAACCATAATTCCCATATACTTACACATCTTGTTTCATATTGCCATTATTTGGACATGTATTGATTTTGAGAAATAATCCGGTATTCTCAAATTTGATTTCGCTTCGACCCCCGGCATTCGTCCGATCATAATGATCCGGAAACCAAGGGAAATACCCCGAAAATCAGTTTTTTTCGCCGCCTGCCGGAATACTCGGACGAACCTTGATAATCCGTTCTTTCCGAATCGTCACAGTCCCCGGCTTGGCGCCGCGCGGCTTACTGACATGCCCCGCCCTGGTACAATGCACGGAAACCACTCCGGCATCCCGGCATTTGCTGTGCCAGGCGGCTATCGCGGCGGCCCGCTCCAGCAATGAGCGGTCCGGTTCCCCGGCGTCACCCGACTCCTCCCTCTGATACAGAATCACATGACTCCCGGGCATCCCATTCACATGAAACCACCAGTCGTTCTGTCCGGCATAATGCAGACTGAGCAGATCGTTATCCCGATCTGCCTTCCCGGCGGCGGCCGCCCATCCATTCCCCAAATCATACACCTGTGCATGAACGCGCGAATCCAACGGTTTCATTTTCCACCCATATCATGATTGAAATGATTCGGTCATGCGATATGATGCCGCGCATTACAAATTTAATGATTCCGCCACCCCGATCTTCCCGCGTGCGCGGACAGGAGGAATACATGAAATCGGACCTAATTTCCACATTTACCCGCATCCATGACCAGAAAATGATGAAAAAATTCTTCTCGGAAATATTCACCGATGCCGAACGCAGCGATCTGGAACTGCGCTGGGAACTTATGAAACGGCTTCATGAGGGAGTCCCGCAGCGGGAAATTGCCGCGCAACTCGGCATCAGCCTGTGCAAAATCACCCGCGGCTCAAAAATCGTTAAAAGCAAAACCAGCACGACGAATAAAATCCTGAACGGAAAAATCTGACCGCCCTCCGGCGGAGCCGTTTCCCGGCCCCTCCCCCCTTCCCCTCGCTGTCCGCGGGAACATCCTTTAGGGACACGCCAACCTTCGCCCAACAAGATTACGCACCCCAATGCCCACGGCTTCCTGGTGCATTGGATTGCGAAGGCCGATGATGACCGGATCGATCAAATCACCGAACCAATCATCCGGCAACTCGAATTTTTCAGCAAGCACCCGTTCGTTGACGATCAAAGTCATATTCCGCCCTTCTATGCGCAGAAGAAAGTG
>CAZISY010000008.1:35199-60553 GCA_964542025.1 uncultured Verrucomicrobiota bacterium | reverse complement strand
GGCGAGCGTCCCCGCGAGCCGTTGTCCACAAAAAGACTTTTGTCGGTGGCATCAACGATTGGAAAAATACGCCTTCTTTTTTCCAATGATTGGATTTTCTTTTTCTCCCGGCCGGTTATATTCACCGCCATGAAAAACGAAACCCCTTCCACCGCTCAGCCCCTGCCGCCGCCGGCCGACTCCGAAAAAACAGTTATTCAAAACACCATCTGGACGCATGTGGTGCCCTTCGCGGCGTGGCTCATTATGATGTCGCTGCTTCCTCCCGCGGGCTGGAGTTACGCGGTGAGGTCCGTGGCATGCCTGGCCGCCTTCTACTGGTTCTGTCCCTGGCGCTGGTATGAACACCTGAAGGCGCGTCACATTTTCCCGGCGCTGGTCATGGGCGTTGCCGTTTACGGCGTGTGGGTCTTCCCGGAACTCGGCTTCATGAAAACTGTTCCGGGATTCGACAGCACCTATCAGCTGCTCGGCATCATGCCGCCGTGGAACCGACCGGAACCGCTCACGGAATTTCCGTATGCCCCGGAAACCTGCGGGTGGACGCTGGTCGTTATCCGCCTGCTGGGCTCGTCCATTGTGGTCGCCCTGCTGGAGGAATTTTTCTGGCGCGGCTTTTTATACCGCTGGATGTTTAAAACCAATTTTCTGAGCGTGGATGCCGGTCAGTGGAGCCGTCTGGCCTTCTTCTCGGTGGCGCTGCTGTTCGGGTTGGAACACGACCGGTGGCTGGTGGGTATTCTGGCGGGACTGGGCTACGGCTGGCTCTATGTGCGCACACGCGACATCTGGGCGGCCTGTATTGCTCACGGCGTCACGAATTTTCTGCTGGGGCTGCATGTGCTGAAAACCGGCGCGTATCAATTCTGGTGATTGGCGCGGCTCAGTCAAACGGAACCGGCGCATCCCAATCATCGACTGCGGGGGCGGCCGGGGGAATGACCACGGCGGTATTTTTCGTTTTGGCGGGCGTCGGCATTCCGGCAGGCGGGCGCGCTTCATCACTGGGCGCCGTACGCATGAAAACCAGCGGATCGGGACGTCCCGAGGCCGCCGGCTTCGCGGCAGCCACTTCCGTCGTTTGCCGCAAACGCGGCGCCTTCAGGGGCGCACTCTTCTCCGGCAGCGCGGCCTGCTCTATGGGCTCCGGCTTCGCGGGTGCCGTTTCTGGCGCCATCACCACCGTCTTCTGCTCCGCAAAAACGGGCTTCGTTTCGCCTTCCTTCCGCTTCAGCGGCGTGGTCGGCTGATCGGCGTTCATGACGATAATCGTTCGTTCCACGGCGGGCGGGCGCGCTTTCTGTTCAGCCGTTTTGGAGGACTCCACAAGTTCCGTGGACGCGGCCGGCTCCCGCTGCTCTTCGCCAACATCCCGGGAAAACCGCTTGGTATGACGATCCGTCGCGGCCAGCGACGAGGCCGGCTCTTTTTGAATCTGTTCGGGTGTGGAGGCTGTCAGCATTTGTTTGGGCTCATGCCGCGTGGCCGGGGTGGCTTCCACAGGCACGGCTTTCGGTGCGGCATCGGCCAATACCGGTTCGGGCGTCACTTGGGCCGAAGCCATCACGCGCGCCGGTTCCTCTTCGACCGGTTGGGCCATCTGTCCCGTATCCTGCAGCAATTTGTTGAGTTCCGCGCTCAGGGCAGCGAGTTCCGCGCGGTCTCCGCGGCGGATGGCATCGTCCATGCGGGCCTGCACACTTTCCACGCGGATAAAAAGATCGTCTCTGTCGAGTTCTTCCGGCTGAGCTGCCGCGCGCTGTTCAACCTGAGTCAGTACCGCATCCACTTCCGATTCAATAATGGGTTCCTGCGCTGCGACCGTTTCAGGAGCCTGTTCGGCGGGCTTCGTTTCCTGAGCGATCTGATCCAGCAGCTGTCCGGTTTGCACATCTTCTTCGGAGACTGCCGCAGCGGTTTGCGGTTCGGCGGTCGTCTCTGTCGTCGCCGCGACCTCTTCTGCCGGTTGCTGTTCGGCGCCAAAATCATTCAGTTCAGCCAGCAGCTCTTCTTCGAGCTGGGTCATGGCCGGAGCGGATTCCTCCCGGTCGGGCGGATTGGACGGGGTGGCGGTCTCAACAGGCTCGGAGGCCACCTGCGCGGATTGTTCCGCGTTCGGCTCTTCCGCCGTCGCTGTTTTTGCAACCGGCTCTTCCGGGGTCTCGGTCGGCTGGACCGGTTTGGCAATGTCGCGCAGTAATTCTTTTTCCAACAGCAGCAGCTGATCTTCCGTGGTTACTGTGGGCAGCGTTAACTCCGCAACGGCGCTCTGGTTGGTGGGCGCCGTGACGTTTTTGCGTCCATCCGTCACATTGGAAGGGCTCGCGTTTGTTTTTTGGGAACTGCCATCGTCCAGCCAGTAGTCGGACCGTAAAATTTCTTCGATGATGGAAGAATCGATGGCCTGGGCGGTCGCATTAGTTGGCGGGATCACGGGCTGTTCGGGGGCCGTTTCGGGCACCGGAGTTGGCGTGGGAGCCAGCTGAGCCAGTTGTTTGCGAACGAGCGGACGCTCCACGGCGTAGCCGGTTTCTTCCAACTGTTCCAGCGGGGAGGATTGCGCGGCGGCCTGATTGGGCGTTTTGCCGGCGGGTTGCGCAGAAGGCGGGTTGGTGGCCTCCGTCAACGGCGCAGGAATCACCAGCTCCTCAATCATGTCGTCGATCTCGGCAAACCAGTCGTCCCCTTTTTCCTGAGCCGGCGCGCGCTGAAGCGGCGAGGATGGCTCCGGGTTGGGCACGGCTGCCTGTACGATTCCGACACTCAACGCACAAACAGCCAGGCCATGGGCCAGCCGCTTTTTATCAATCTCACCGCGTTTTCTCATTCCACATCCAACATTCCGCCTGTTACTCAAGGCAACGTTGCGGTAACGGACGCCATTTAGTATCTTTTTAATGTTCTGTATAAAATCGCTATAACCTTAAGCATCCGATGGCTGTAATCAATACTAATTCCGTCCGTCCGGCTTTTTTTTACAGGCCCGTTACCGCCGCATAACCATCCGATTTCAGGAAAATCTTTCCGCTCATTGTTAACAACCCGGATGCCACGCAGGCCCCCGCTGCCCCCTGTATCTATCGCACCACAGGCCGCAATCTGCGGGTAACCTTCCCCACCCCGAACAGAAAAGATGAATTATTTGAACTCTTTTTTGTTCATTTTTTGCGCGAACTGCCGATAATCCAAGGGTAAAGAAGAAAAGAAAACGTCGATAACGGAAACGCTGGGAAGCTACTATGACGGCTGGTGTACTGATCATCCTGCTTTGTTTTGTGGTTCTCGTGGTCGTCATTACGCGGGTGTCCGCGAGCAACGGCCCCAAAAACTCACGCAAAAAGCACAAAACGCCGACCAAAGAGATTAATCTCACGGAAATGCTCGAGAAGCTGGACACGCTGGATGATGCCGCCCGTCACCTCACAGCTGTGCGCCTGCGCAATATGGCCCGTCAGGAACGCCCGGACTTACAACCCCTGCTCAACGGCCTCAATGATGAATTTGATGAAATCCGCGAAAACGCCGTTTGGGCCCTGGGGAAAATCCGAACCCCGGAAGCGGTTCAGGCATTGTTCGGCGCCCTGAACGATATCAATCCCCGTGTGCGCGAAACAGCCGCCCAGGCCCTCGGTGAAATCCGGAATCCCGATGCCGTCATCCCGCTTTCCAAGGCGCTCAGGGACAGCAATCCCCGCGTGCGCGAAACCATCGCCTGGGCCCTCGGGGAATTGCGCGATTCCCGCGCCATCGAATCGCTGATTGATGCCCTGAAAAATGATTCGCGCGGCAAGGTGCAGTGGGCGCTCGTGGAAATCGGTCAGCCCGCCGTGGAACCCCTGCTGGCCGCCCTGAAGGATTCCAACGAAGTCATTGCCAAAAAGGCGGAGGCCACCCTCGACCTCATCCGCCACCCGCATTCACTGAACGCCCTCATCACGGCCCTGCACGACGGCGGCCCCGAGCGCCGCATGAATGCCGTGGTCGCCCTGCGTGAAATGAAAGATCCCTCCGTCGTGGACGCCCTGTGCGAAGCCCTGCAGGATAAAGATGCAGAAGTGCGCCGATGTGCTGTGGAAGCGCTGGGCGCCCTGCGGGATCCGCGCGCAGTTGACCCTCTGATTGATTGCCTGTCCGACACCCATCTGCAACCGTCGGTCATCGTCGCGCTGGGCGAATTGCAGGATCCCGGCGCCACGGACGCCCTCATTACCGTGCTGCGCGGACACGATGACAACATCCGCGAAAACACGGCGGCCGCCCTCGCAAAAATCGGCAAACCCGCCGTCCCCTCGCTGTGCAGCGCGCTGCTGGACGACAATGAACGGGTCCGCGAAAATGCCGCCTGGGCGCTGGGCGAAATCAAGGATCCGGAGGCGGTGGACTCGCTGCTGCGCGCCCTGCGCGATTCCAACCTGCTTGTACGCGTCAAAGCCGTGGAAGCCCTGGGCGAAATCCGCGATCCGCATGCCGTGGAATTCCTCGCCAACTGCCTGCAGGACCGCAATCTGCTCGTGCGCGTTCAAACCGCCAAAGTACTGGGCATCATTCGGGATGTTCGCGCTTCAGGCGCTCTCACCCACGCGCTTAAGGATGAAAACCCATTTGTCCGCGAGCAGGCGGCCGAATCCCTCGGCGCCATGAAGGACGCACAATCCATTGAGCCGCTGATCGACGCACTGAACGACGAAAGCGCCCAGGTTCGCGAGCGGGCGCTCACGGCCCTGCGCAGCATCACCGGGGCCATCACGCCCGCCACGCATGGCGAATGGCAGCACTGGTGGGAAGACAATAAACGGGCATTCAAATTCGAACACGACCACCCCGCACGCGCCTGATCAAACCCGCGTATGCAAAATCCATTCAGACTGTTTTTCAATGAGCATTTACGACCGTGATTACATGAAGCCCAACGCGAAACCGCCCCTGGCGGTTTCTTCCCGCGCGCCCCGAAAGCAGGAACCCCAAACGCATATTCCGCTGTGGAACCGCTTTCTTTTTTTTCTCTGGCGCCTCGTTCATCCGCGGCGACGGTGATCTTCCCTTTCTGAGCCCACTCCCTAACTGAGTCCGCAGAGCGGCACGCATCTAAACGTCATGGGCAGGCGGCGTTCACCCTGTTTTTTAAGGATTTTTTTTCCCATTGCCGCAAATTTGTTGTAAGCCTGCGCATCATTCCCTTGATCGGGACAGTAAATGGACGGCCTTCCCGAATGACGCCCCGAAGCGTTTGGAGGGGCCGGCGCCCACACAGGAGAACACACGGTGAAATACGCAGAAAAGGCCAAAGAAATTTTTAACGTGGAAATAGAAGCCATGCAGAAGGTGCGCGACAGCATCGGCCTGGAATTCGGGCGTGCCGTCGAGCTGATTCTGAAGGCACTGGACGCCGGAGGTAAAATCATCGTCACCGGCATAGGCAAAAACCTGCCCATCGGTCACAAAATGGCCGCCACGCTTTCCAGCACCGGCTCGCCGGCCGTGGTGCTGCATCCCATTGAGGCGCTGCACGGTGACATCGGAATCGTCTGCCCGAACGATGTGGTCATTGCCATGAGCTACAGCGGCGAAACCGAGGAGCTGCTCGGCCTGCTTCCCAACCTGAAGCGCATCGGCGTACACATCATCGCCCTGACCGGCGTTCCCGACAGTTCTCTTGCCCGCTACAGCGACGAGACCATTCCGGTCACGATTGACCGGGAAGCCTGCCCCTTCAATATGGCGCCCACCTCCAGCACCACCACCACGCTCGCCATCGGCGATGCCCTCGCGATGGTCCTGCTGGATGCCCGCGGATTCCGCAAAGAGGACTTTGCGCGCCTGCATCCCGGCGGCGCCATCGGCCGTACGCTCCTGCTTAAGGCACGCGACATTATGCGCTCCGGCGACCGTCTGGCCTGTGTGCCGCATGATGCTTCGCTGAAGGAAGCCGTACTGGCCATGACCCGCGCGCGCGCCGGATCCGTGGCGGTGGTGGATGCCGAACGCCGCCTGCTGGGCATTTTTACGGACGGCGATTTGCGCAGGCATGTTACTGACGAAGTACACATCGACCAGGCCCGCGTGGCAGACTACATGACCTGCAACCCCATCACCGTCCGCGAGGATCACCTCGCCGTGGAAGTGCTTCACTTGTACGAGGCACACAACATTGATGACCTCGTGGTGCTGGATGAGCAGCGCCGCGTGGCCGGGGTCATCGACATTCAGGATCTGCCCAAACTTAAAATCATGTAACTCATTTTGGAGCCCTGCCCATGCTCACGGACAACATTCTGGAACTGATCGGAAACACCCCGCTCGTGCGGCTGAAAGAAGAACCCATTTATGCCAAGGCGGAATTTCTCAACCCCGGGGGCAGCATCAAGGACCGCGTCGCCCTCTCCATGATTGAGGGTGCCGAGCGCGATGGGCGGCTTCGTCCGGGTTCCGTCATTATCGAACCCACCAGCGGAAATACCGGAATCGGCATTGCCCTGGTCGGCCGACTGAAAGGCTACCGCGTAATCATCGTCATGCCGGAAGGGATGAGCGATGAACGCAAGAAGCTCATCCGGGCGCTGGGCGGCGAACTGGTTCTCACCCCGGATGCCGAGAGCATTCCCGGCGCCGTGCGTCGCGCCGAGCAGCTGGTCAAAGAAACGCCGAACGCCTTCATGCCGCAGCAGTTCAAGAATCCCGATAATCCGCGGGTCCACTACGAAGAAACCGCGCGCGAGCTCTGGCGGCAAACCGGCGGTGATATTGATTTCTTTGTGTCGGGCATTGGAAGCGGCGGAACCCTGCAGGGCATCGGCTCGTTTCTGAAAGAACGGAAACCATCCATCCGTATTTTCGCGGTCGAGCCCAAAAATGTCAGCGCGCTGCTCGGTCATGAGCCGGGCCTGCACCAAATCCAGGGCATCGGCGACGGCTTTATCCCGGATATTCTGGATACCAAACTCGTGGACGACGTGTTTGAAGTCACCGACAGTGAGGCCATTGAAACCACCCGGCAGCTCGGCAGGCAATACGGTCTGCTTGTGGGCATTTCCTCGGGCGCCAACGTGTGGGGTGCACGGCAGGTGGTGAAAAAGTATCCGGGAAATGTCGCAACCATTCTGCCCGACCGTGCCGAGCGTTACTTCAGCACCGCCCTATTGTGATCCGACGCGGAATCCCCGCCGAACAAGGCGCGCCCTCACGCACTGGACGCCGGACGCGACAGCGGGAGGCGCACAATAAACACGGTCCCCTGACCGGCTTCCGTTTCAAACCGAATGGTCCCCTGATGTTTTTTGACCACCACGTTGTAGCAAAGGGCCAGCCCCTGCCCGGTTCCCTTGCCGACTTCCTTGGTCGTGAAGAACGGCGTAAAAATCTGGCGCCTGTATTCCTCCGGTATGCCGGGGCCGTTGTCTGCGACCCGTATCTCCACGCGTTCCCCCTCGCGCCGCGTGCTGACGGTAATTTTTCCTTTGATGGCCTCTCCCCTGCGAAACGCCTCGCCAATGGCGTGCGCAGCATTAACGATCAGATTCAGCAGCACCTGATTGATATCCCCCGGAAGACAGGGCACCAGCGGCAGCGCCGCATCCAGGCGGGTCTCCAATTCCGCCACATACTTCCACTCGTTGCGGGCAATAGTCGCCGTGGTTTCAATAGCGCGATTGATGTCCGTGGGCGTCATATCATCGGAAGACGGATGGGAAAATTCCTTCATTGCCAGCACGATTTTAGAGACCCGTTTGACGCCTTCCTCCGATTGATCCAGCGCTTTCGGCATCTCCTCCCGCAAATACTCCAGGTCGGCATCCTGTTCTGCGCGCCCGATATCCTCCAGCAGTGCCTCGCAATCCGTATTCAATGCTTTCTTCAGCGGTTCATAGCGGTTGATCAGCTCCAGCATGTCACTCACCGAGGTTTTTAAAAACCGCAGATTATCGCCGATGAACTGAATCGGCGTATTGATTTCGTGAGCAATCCCGGCCGCCAGATGCCCGATGGATTCCATTTTCTGCGCATGCAGCAATTCCGTTTCCATGCGTTTTCGTTCTGCGATTTCGGCCACGAGCTGATTGTTCTTTTCCTGAAGTTCGGCGGTGCGCTCGCGGACCAGTTCCTCCAGGTGATCACGGTGTTCTTTCAATTCCTCTTCTGTTCGTTTCCGCTCGGCTATTTCATGAATGAGACTTTCCCGAAAGCCCGCAAATTCCCGGCTCAGCCGAACCTGATCTTCCCGCGAACGATTCAGCTCCAGCGATTGCGATCGAATCGATCCCTCACATTTTTCCAGTTCGTCCGCCAGCAGCAAAAACCCCGGCATAATGAGAGGCAGTTCCTGAATCAGCGGCTCGGGCACGGTCATCAGAAACAGCCCCGAGGGCAGGCCGGAGAACGAATAGGCGTCGCCCGATACAAGCAGAATGCCTGAAAGCCCCGTCGGCAATTCCGCCAGGCAGCGTTCCATTTTTTCGGGAGAGCCCACCCACAGCGCGAAGGATGCGCGCCGCAGGGCGCGCACCGGCAGCGATTCAAAATAGGAAAAGGCCGGCGGCCTGCCCTCCTCCAGTGTATACAGCATGGGTGTCACGCGTTACTCCCGATGATGCAAATCACAAAGGTCAGGTTGTGAAAGTACGACGCCGAGTAGCTTCCATCCGCCTTGCGAAACGGTCCGATTTCTCCGAAGGAAGGAAAACCGATCAACGGAAAATCGGCGCCGAAGGCTTGCCGCAATTTTTCCACTTCTTCCGGCCAGCGCTCTTCCATCTGCCATTTGCGTCCGGCACAACTGACCACCAGCGCGGCGCAGGGTTGCAGTTGTGCTTTTTGGATCTCCGCAATTGCCTCATCCACTCCGCCGAGCAACGCATCGCGGCTCGCCGTGCAAACACGCACTTCGGCCCCCGCCTCCATACTGCCGAACATGGTGGCGGCCCCGGTCTCCGCATTGAAGTTCGATGGGGCGCGCAAAAAGTAGTGATTCTCGTCGCCCGGCCGGTTGACCGCCAGAGGTATCATGCCCAGCTCGGTTTCTCCGGGAACTTTGCCCAGCTGTTCATACAGAAACGTCACGGCACTCTTCCCGTCGATCCTTTGAATCGTGTTTCCCTGAACGCAGTCAATCACGCCGAGCTGTCCAACAGGCGTCCACCCGCTCGCCGTATGAACCGCAAACCCCAATGGGCCGGACGCCCCAAGCATGATGATGGCATTTTCCAGCGCCTGACCATTGACAAACACATAACTGTGCGTGAATTTGCGGTCATCGGCCGCAAGCCCCCCCATGAACGGACACGTCAACATCTCGCCGACGCCCTGCGCCACACCGCTTCCATCCGTTTTTCCATCCGTAAAAATCCAGGCAAAACTCAACGGGGCCCCGGCGTTTTGCAGCAACTCAGCGGCGCAGGCGCGAGACGCCGTTACGGGGTCATCGCCCGCCGGCGAGCGAACCGCAACAGTCCATTGAATTTGCCCCCCGGAATGAAAGCCCATGGCGCATACGCCGTGATGTGAAACGCCCTGCGTTTCATAAATGCCGTCTCCCGTGCAGCCAAACAGAATCGCCGAGGGATTTTCAAGACCGTCCAGCAAACCTTCAAACAACTCCTGAAAATGCCCGGCGTAGTGAACGGATGAATGAAGAAACACCACTTCCGGATGCAGTTCACTGAGCGCCTCGCCCACTTCGAGTCCGGCTTTGTATGCCACGGTGTTCAGGGATCGGGCCGATTTGCTTTTCATCTCGCTCGCACTCCTTATGTCCCCCATTGCATCGTAGTGAATGATGAGCAGTGTACGGACGGCCGATGAAATAATCAAGGCGTTAGAGTCATCCGCAAACAGGCGATTTCTTTACGGGGAATATCCCATTGATTCATTCCGGCGCGGCGTGCTAGCTTCTGTTCCCGCAAACAAGATCCTTATGGAGGTATTGAATTTTTTATGAGCATCAAGCATTTGCCCTGTTCGGAAGAGCAACTCAGAACCATCGCCGAAACCTATCCCACCCCGTTTCATCTCTATGACGAAAAGGCCATTCTGGACACAGCCTCCGCGCTGAAAGACGCCTTCGCCTGGAACCCCGGCTTTAAGGAATTTTTCGCCGTTAAAGCCACCCCCAATCCTTTTCTCATCAAACTGCTGAAGAAGCAGGGCTTCGGCGTGGATTGCAGTTCCGCCACCGAACTCACCCTGGCGGAACGGCTCGGCCTCACCGGGGAAAATATCATGTTCACCTCGAACGACACCCCGGCCGATGAATTCCGGCAGGCGGTGCGCCTTGGCGCCATTGTCAACCTGGACGACATTTCGCACATCGCCTTTCTGGAGCAGTGTGCGGGACTTCCGGAACTGCTCTGTTTCCGCTACAATCCCGGCCCGCTTAAGGCAGGGAACGCCATCATCGGCCATCCGGAAGAGGCCAAGTACGGACTGACCCGTGACCAGCTGTTTGACGCCTACCGCATCTGCCGCGACAAGGGCATCCGCCGCTTCGGCATTCATACCATGGTGGCGTCCAATGAACTGAATCCGCAGTATTTCGTGGAAACCGCCCAACTCCTTTTTGAGCTGGTGGCCGAGCTCTCACTCAAGCTCGGCATACGGTTTGAATTTGTGAATGTCGGCGGAGGCATCGGCATCCCCTACAAGCCGGATCAGCAACCGGTGGACCTGCAGTATGTCGGGCGCGGCATACAGAAGCTTTACCAGGACATCATCATGCCCGCCGGCCTCACTCCGCTGAAACTTTTCATGGAATACGGACGCATGATCACCGGCCCCTGCGGCTATCTGGTATCCCGCGTCCTGCACATCAAGGACACGTACAAAAAATTCGTCGGGCTGGATGCCTGTATGGCCAACCTGATGCGGCCGGCCCTCTACGGCGCCTATCATCACATCACGGTCATCGGCAAAGAACATTTGCCGCACACACTCCGCTGCGACGTCACCGGCTCGCTGTGTGAAAATAACGACAAGTTTGCCATCGACCGCATGTTGCCGCCCGTCGAGCCCGGCGATCTGGTGGTCATTCATGACGCCGGAGCCCACGGCCACGCCATGGGATTCAATTACAACGGCAAACTGCGCTCCGCCGAGCTGCTCCTCCGCCCGGACGGAACAATTCAGCCCATACGCCGTGCCGAAACCGCCGACGACCTGTTCGCCACACTGGACTTCAACGCGCTCGCCGCCTTCCGGGCATAACCGCTCATTCACACCTCATTGAAAGGAAACACCCCATGTTTTTGAAAGTGAAAAAGCTCTCCCCGGATGCCCAGCTTCCCCATTACGCCCATCCGGGCGATGCCGGTTTGGATTTGTTTGCCGTACAGGAAACCATTCTCGAACCCGGCAATTCCGCGATGATAAAAACCGGCATCTCCATTGAGCTGCCCCCGCAGACGGAAGGACAGGTCCGCCCGCGCAGCGGTCTTGCCGCCAAACACCAGATCACGGTGCTTAACACGCCCGGCACCATTGACGAAGGCTACCGCGGCGAGGTTTGCGTGATCCTGATCAATCACGGAAAAACGGCGTTTCCCATTGAGCCCGGCATGAAAATCGCCCAGCTGGTCATCAAACCGGTGCTCACCGTGGACGTGGAAGAAGTGGACGAACTTTCCGACACCTCCCGCGGCACGGGCGGCTTCGGCTCCACCGGCTACACCAGTCATAAAAAGGCCTGACCGGACCGCGTCATGAAACGCATCATCGCCAACACTGCCCAGATTCATTCCGCCGCCAAAGCCTCCTACAAGGATCGCGTGCGAAAAAGCGTGGGGACGGCGCCGGGATCGCTCATTCAGCGCGAGGATTCCCCGCACCCCGTCATCGAGGTGCTGGCGTATGGTCCGGATTCCTTTGTGGAAGACCATCAGGTTTCTCCGGAAAAACTGCCGGGTTATCTCGAAAAATGGCCGGTCACCTGGATTCAGGTTTCCGGTCTGGGCGACCCGGCGGTCATCCGTAAAATCGGCGATCTGTTTCATCTGCACGAACTGTCGCTGGAGGATGTGGTCGAAGGATTGCAGCGGCCCAAGGTGGATGTCTACGGGCACTATGTGCTGATCATCGGATGGCACGCAGAATTTCGGGAGCGCATGGAAGCGCACCAGTTCAGCATTTTTCTCGGACGGAATTTTGTGATCACGTTTCAGTCCCAGCCCGAGCCGCTCAGCGACGCCATTCGCCAGCGCATTAAAACGGCTCAGGGCATTCTGCGTTCTCACGGCACCGACTATCTGGCGTATTCCCTCATCGATATGCTGGCCGACAGCTACTATCCCCTGCTGGAATGCTACGGCGACCGTCTGGAGGAAATGGAAAACCGCATCCTCGTCGCGCCGCATGAGCAGCATGTACTGGAAATACGACAAATCAAACGCGACCTGCTTCGGTTTCGCCGCCTGGTTTGGCCCCTGCGCGATGTGACCAACTCACTCATCCGCGACGACCTGCCGATGTTCAGCACCGAAACCCGCATGTACCTGCGCGACTGTTATGATCACATCACGCATGTGATGGATTTGATTGAAACCTGCCGCGAACTGGCCTCCGGCCTGATGGAAGTGTATATGTCGTGCGTCAGCAACAACATGAACCAGGTGATCAAAGTGCTGACCATCTTTTCCACGCTGTTCATTCCGCTCTCATTCATCGCCAGTCTCTACGGCATGAATTTCAATACCGAAAAATCCCCATTCAACATGCCGGAACTTTCCTGGTATTACGGCTATCCGATGGTTCTTCTGCTGATGGGCCTCATCGCCCTCTGCCTGATGCTGTTTTATCTGCGCAGGGGCTGGCTCGGTGGAAAAAGAAAATAGCCATCAGGCACCGCCTGCCGGCCACAATTTGTTTTCCACTTCGTTTCTGCGGATTCCGGCGAACAGCACCCGTTTGTTCCGATGGGTTTCGCCGCCCAGCAGATCAATGCGCGATGCGGATATACCGGTCGCTTTGGATAGAAACTTCAGCAGGGCTTTGTTCGCCTTGCCTTCCACCGGCGGCGCCGGCAGGCGGATCTTCAGCGCGTCGCCCAGCAGTCCGTCCACACGCTCCACGGACGAACGCGGAACCACCCGCACCTGAATGACCGTCCCCTGCTCATTTTCCGTGATCCAACTCATTCGCCGCTCCTCCATTCATCCGCAACGGAACGCACTTTAGTCGGGCACGTATTTCTTGAACAGCAAAAAGAGAAGGCTTGCGTTTGGTCTGCGCCCTTCGCATTATGCCGCCACGTATGGAGGATGAGAGCTATGGGTATCCGAATTTTCAGCCTGACCGGCGTATCGATTCTGGCGATTCTGCTTACGGGGTGCGCCTCGGCGCCTGAAATGACCGATGAACAATGGGGCCATGACGTCCGCACCCGCGACGTGGATATCGAAAAAACGGACCGGCATCGGATTTCCTTCACGGACGAAGTGGACATCATGCGCGACGTGGATGAGCGCCAGAAATGGTAATCACACTGATTCACCGGACGGCTTGAAACCGTACGCCTGCGCCAGCTTCATATACTGTTTGCGTTTGGAAGGATCCTGCCGCGCAAGCCAGGCCGCAAATTGCTCCTGCTCTTCCGCGCTGAGCGCCTCGGCCTCTGCCTCTGCCGTCTCTTCGTTTTGGACTTCGCTCAATTCTTCCATATTCCCCGCTTTCAACATCCGGCTTTCGGGAGTCCGTCGGCATGCGGCTTCACGCTGCGCCAATGGAATCCCTGCAAAGCGTTCGGCTTTATACCAAAACCTCCCCTCAAAATCAATGCCCCATAAAGCCACAATATTCTGGCCTACCCTTTCGCTGTCTGATACGTTCGCCCCATGATGCGCGCGTTTAAAAGATTAGTGCGGATTTGTGAAGAACTGGCCGGGTTCAAAACGACTAATCACCGGCGGGGCACAAGATTATGCGGCTGGATGGCGATATTCTTCTGCAGCGCGGCATCGGGCTCCCGTGCCGCGGATGCGGCCGACTGGATCGCCGTATCCGGCGCGTCCTCCAACACGCAAATCACCTGCGACGGCTCCCGGCCCGACCGCCTCACCATCAGCTTCGAACTGGCCGGCTTTCAACAAACACCCCGAATGATCCAGGGTGAAATCCGGCAGCAAATCCGAGTGCCCGGGGAACCCGTTTTACAGGATGCCGGATACCCGGAATTACCCTGCCTGGCACGAAGCCTGCAAATACCCGACAATGCCTCCGTCACCGTTCGCCTCCTTGACTCCGAACGGCTGGATTTTCCGGAAACTCCTGTGGCTCCTTCGCGCGGCCCGATTCCGCGCACGGTGAATCCAGCCTCTGTCCCCTACACCTTCGGCGCGGTCTACCAAACAGCAACACCCTGGCCCGAATCGGTGGTCTCGTGCAGTGACCCCTTCATTCTGCGCGACCGCCGCGGCGTGACGCTCAGGCTCCATCCCTTTCAGTATGTACCGCTCACCCATACCCTGCGTGTCTACACACGCATGACCATCGAAGTCCTTCTGAGCAGTAACCGCGCGGCCAATGCGCAGCTTCCCGCAATTCAACGCGCCGAATCCGCCGCCTTCCAACCGGTCTATGCCTCCTTCTTTCTCAACGGGCCGCCCGACACGGCAAAACGCACCGATCCACTCCCCGACTCCGGCGAACACCTGCTGATCGTGAGCGCCACCAATTACCTGACCGAGCTGGAACCGTTTACCCGCTGGAAGCAGCAAGCCGGCCTGCGCACCACCCTTGTCTCACGCGAAGCGGCTGGAGGGACCGCCGAAGGCATCAAACAATTCGCGAAAAACGTCTATGAGACTGACGGTCTCACCTTCCTGCTGCTCGTAGGCGATGCGGACGATATTCCCACGTTCACCGCCTCCGATGGAGCGTCCGATCCCACCTACAGCAAACTCGCCGGCAACGACGATTATCCCGATATTTTTGTCGGCCGATTCAGCGCCTCATCCACGCAGGACGTGTCCGTCATGGTCCGGCGTACCATCATCTACGAACAATCCCCAGCCCCCGGTGGCGCGTGGTATCGGCGCGCCGCCTGCATAGCCTCTGATGAAGAGGACGGCAACGGCGTCAAAGACCGCGAACACATGGAAACGATCCGCACCAACCTGCTCGCCAACGGATATTCGGCCATCGATACCATTTATGACTGGAGCGACGAAGATCCGGCTACCGCCGCCCAGGTCAGCAACAGTGTTCATGCCGGGCACAGCTTAATCAACTACCTGGGTCACGGCAGCGACACTTATTGGGTCACCACCGGCTTTAACAATGACGATGTCTTCGGTCTGACCAACACCACAGCATGGCCGTTCATCTTCGATGTCGCCTGCGTCAATGGGCTCTTCACCGACCGCACCTGTTTCGCGGAAGCCTGGTTGCGCTCCGCGCAGGACGACGCCCCGGCAGGCGCACTGGCCATCTACGCCTCGTCCATCAGCCAAAGTTGGGATGCTCCGATTGACGCCCTGCGATCCTTCAACCACCTCTTGCTCGAGGGCGGCATTCACTCGTTCGGCGGGCTCTGCTTCAATGCCGCCCTGTTCATGATCGAAAACTGGGGCAGCGAAGGCGCCCGGATGTTCAACACCTGGACGGTTTTCGGCGACCCCTCGGTTCAAGCCCGCACAACGGAACCGGCCACACTCGCCGTCACGCATCCCGCCGCACTTTCCAACGCCTCGTTCGCGGTGCATGTGGAGGGCGTACCGGGCGCGCATATTTCGCTGACCGACGGCTCCACACTCTACGGCACCGCCCGTGCGGATGCACAGGGTGACGCCACAATCCTCCTGGACGACTATCCGCCCTTCGATGTTTTACTCACCGTCACAGCCGCCAATGCCATTCCCTACACCCAACTGATCGCCGCCGCAAAATCCGCCCTCAGCGTCTCCCCGGATTCCCTTACCCGCCATGTGATCACCAACAGCTGCATCCCCGTATCCATCACCGTAAGCAATGCCGGCGAGCCCTTTTCGGTTCTCCCCTATACCCTCAGCCTCATTCCCAATCCCGCCACCAACGGGCCTGTTGACTGGTTTTTTCTTGAGACCGAAAGCGGAAGCATCACCGGACGCGCATCAAAAGAAATCGCCGCCGTCTTCTCGTCCACCAATCAAAGCCCCGGAGAATACAACGCCTATCTGCGTGTGACCGGCCCCACCAACAGCATCGATCTCCCCATCAAAATGATTGCGACAATCACCAACATGGCCTGGACTGTTGAGGCCTCCGCGTCGGGCCCCGGCGCCATAAACCCGACGGGAACCATCCCGGTCACGAATGGCGAATCGGTGGTTTTTCACATCCAGGCCGACGCCCTATGCTTCATCCAATCATTCTCGGTGAATGGACTCGAATCGCCCGGCGCGGCAGGGCTTGAAAGCCTTACGTCAACCGGAACCCCCGTATTTTCAAACGGCGGAGTCGTCACGGCCGCCTTTGCGGTAACCGCCGATGAAACCGCCGCGCACGGCACTCCGTTTCCCTGGCTACGCCGTTTCTATGAGCATGAGGCCGACTTGAACGCGCTCGCACTCCGGGCCGAAGAGGATACCGACGGCGATGGCTTTCAGGGCTGGCAGGAATACGGCGCCGGTACCGATCCGCGGAATCCCGCATCCAAACTCTCCATGACGCTTCACGAAGCCACCGGGCCCGGCGGCGACCTCATCATCACCTGGAACGCCGCGACGGATCGCGCGTACCGCGTCGAAACCGCCACCGGCCTGACCGAACCATACACCCCGGCCACAACCACTCTCACGAATCCCGCAGGCGGCCTGATGTCCTACACCGGCCGCTGTGAACAATCCAACAGCGCATTATTCTATCGCATACAGGTGCAGCCATGATCCAAGCTTCTTCGCTACCCGTTCCTTTCTTTCCGGTCCTCGCCGCGGCCGCTGAATCCTCCTCCACCCACCCCGTCCTTCTGATGCTGGCCGGACTCCATCTCGCCGGATTCCTGCTGGTCGTCTATGACTGCCTGCGTCACCGGCGCCGGGCCGACTCTGCGCTCCTCTGGATTTTTATCGCCTGGTTCTTCACCCTTTTCGGATCCCTGCTCTACCTCTATTTCGGCGTCGACCGCCTGCCCAGCCAGCGCCACCGCCGAAACCGCCGCGACCGCGAGCTGGACGAAGAACTCAAATCGCGCGAACACGAGGATATGCCCCTGCTCTATTGGAAACATGTGCATGAAGCCGCCAAAGCCGAACCCGTGTCCGAACTTTCTCAAAGCATCACGCGCACCATGAATGCCGTTGTTCCGGAACACCCCCTGCTCACCGGAAACCGGATTGAACCACTGATCGGCGGGGAAGAAGCCTACCCCGTTATGCTCGAAGCCATCAGCTCCGCCAAACACCATATTCACCTCGAGAGTTTCATCATCGGCGCCGACGATGTGGGCCGGCGCTTTCTGGATGAATGCTGCCGAAAGGCGCGCGAAGGCGTACAGGTCCGCATACTCTACGACCGCTTCGGCTCCACGCATGCCGTCTGGGAAGGATTCTTCAAAACCTACCAGCACATCGACCATCTGCGCATCATCGGCTTCACGCAGGCCAACCTGTTCAAACGCCAATTTGCCATCAACCTCCGAAACCACCGCAAAATTCTGGTGGTGGACGGCCATCACGCCTTCACCGGCGGAACCAATCTCGCTGTGGACAACATCAACCGCCCCGGACAACCCGCCATCCAGGATTACCACTTTTCCATCCACGGCCCTATCGTCCAGGAATTGCAATACACCTTCCTGCAGGACTGGTATTCCATGACCCGTGAAAGCCCCTCCGAGCTGCTCACCGCCGCCTACTTCCCGGAAATCCCGCTGGAGGGACGCGCCATGATGCGCCTCATCAACAGCGGCCCCATTGCTCCGGCGGAACCCGTCTCCTCTTCGCTCTTCGCCGCATTCACCCAGGCCCGCAAACAAATCCTGGCCGTCACCCCGTACTTCGTCCCCACCGACGACATTCTCAGCGCCCTGACCGCCGCCGCCCAGCGCGGCGTGGATACGCGCCTCATCCTCCCGCAGGAAAACAATCACTTCTATGCCGGCCTCGCCTCGTGCGCCCTCTATCAGGAAATGCTGGCGGCCGGCATCCAGATTTACGAGCGCCACCCACCCTTCTCCCACGCCAAGGCCGTTGTGGTCGATGATGTTTTCACCCTGATCGGATCCGCCAACCTCGACGTACGCAGTCTCCGCCTCAACTTCGAAACCTGCCTGTCCGTCCACGATGAAAATTTCGCCGGCGTCATGAAGTCCATTATTCTCAACGATCAGGCCGTCAGCTCCCGCGTTCACCCCGCGGTTTGGCGCGACCGCCCCTACTATCGCCGCCTCATGGAAAACGCCGCCTCCCTCCTCACCCCCATGCTCTAACCGCCGGCACCGCTTCCGCGCTCCGCGACTTTGGGCAACTGCGGGATTGAATGACGCCCAGGCCCGGTTTACCATGCGGCCATGAATACCGAATCGGATATCTTCTCCCGGATCGTCGAAGAAAACCGCGAGCGCGAACGCCTGACGCTGGCGCCGTACGCCTGCCCGAGCTGCCGGGGCCTGCGAAAACATCCCAACCTCGAGCCCATACCGGATGACCGTAACTTCCGCCCCGTCTTCTACCACGACACCGACAGCATCATCCACTCCCGCGCCTACACCCGCTACATCGATAAAACGCAGGTTTTCTCCCTGTTCGAAAACGACCACATCACCCATCGTGTACTGCATGTGCAGTTCGTTTCAAAAATCGCCCGCGTGATCGGACGCGCCCTGCGCCTCAACGAAGATTTGATTGAAGCCATTGCCCTCGCTCACGACCTGGGGCATGCCCCGTTCGGACACGACGGCGAATCCATTCTGAATCAGATCTGTCAGCAGCATCAGCTCGGCTGCTTTTGTCATAATGCGCAGAGTGTGCGTTCGCTGATTCTGCTGGAACGCGGCGGCCACGGGCTGAATCTCTCGCTGCAGGTACTCGATGGCATCCTGGCGCACAATGGCGAAATGCTGCACCGCGAATATGTTCCGCAGTACGGAAAAACCCGGGACGAGTTCGACCGCGAATACGAAGCCTGCTTCACCGAGCCCGGGTTCAGCCGTCAAATACACCCGATGACGCTCGAAGGATGCGTCATGCGCATTTCCGATGTGATTGCCTACATCGGACGCGACATTGAAGACGCCATCGAACTCAAACTGCTCCGCCGCGAGGATATCCCCGCCCCGGTGGTCGGCGTACTCGGCAATCGAAACGCCGAAATCATCGACCGATTGGTCAGGGATCTGATCGTAAACAGCTACGGGCTCGATCATCTCGTCTTCAGCCATGATGTATTTCAGGCCCTGCACGACCTGCTCGAATTCAACCGCGAGCGAATCTACTTCAACCAAAAAATCAAAAGCGAGCTGCCCAAAATCAAAAACATCTTCTGCATGCTTTTTGACCGGTACAGCGGGGACTATCGGAACAACAACCGCTCTTCCGCCCTGTTCACCTATTTTCTCCGCGACAATATGACCGCTTATCTGGAGAAGACAGGCCCCGGACGCGCCATTATCGATTTTCTGGCGGGCATGACCGACCGCTTCATGGTCGACCAGTTCAAACGCACGTTCCTGCCGCATTCGCTGGGCTATCAGGCCCCCGGCGTATAACGCCAGATTTCGCTGATGCGATCCGCATAGGCGCACAGCACTTCAATGTGATGATGCCCGGCCTGCTTCAGCGAGGCGCGCGTTTCCGCCAATGCCAGATCGTGCCGGTTGCAGTCCCTGCTGATATGCGCCAGGTACACCCGCCGCAGCCGCTCTCCGCCCAGTTCCGTCAGCAGCTCTGCGGCATGCCGATTCGACAGGTGCCCATTCCTTCCGCTGATTCGGTCCTTGAGCGCCCACGGCCGCTCGGATTGCTTCAGCATCAATTCATCATGATTGGATTCCAGCACCAGCGCATCGCAATGCCGCAGTTTTTCGCGGATGAGGTGCGTCGTCATGCCCATATCCGTCACCACGCCCACCCGCGTGCGTCCGGCCTGAAGCACATAACCAACCGGTTCGTAGGCATCGTGCGGCACGGAAAACGGCTCCACCGTAATGGCGCCGACCTGAAAGGCCGCCCCGGTCGTGAACACATTCCACTCCAGCTCGGTCCCTCCGCTCATGCGCAAAAAACCATCGATCGTTCCGCTGTTGGCATACAGCGGAATCCGATAGCGCTGATGCAGCACCGCCAGACCCTTGGTGTGATCGCTGTGCTCATGCGTCACGCAAATACCGCGTACCCGCGAAGGATCCGCCCCGGCTTCCCGCAGGCGTTTCTCCGTTTCTTTGCCGCTCAATCCGGCATCAATCAGAATGGCCGTATCATCCGTCGCCGCGTAGACACAGTTGCCGCTGCTTCCGCTGGCCAGCACACAGAGCGTAAAATTCATGCGTTCATCCTTGTTTGAGGCGCGGAAAGTGAGCCCGCCCCATGCAAAAAGCTTGTTAAATATCCCCGACAAATTAGAATGCCGCGCAATAATTGTTTACGACATTTCCATGGGGAATGCGTGAAGAGTAGTGGAAGCAATATGTCAAATCAATTCCTATCTCAGACCCAGCAGCAGCGACTCTCCCAGGTTCTCGCACCGCAGTTACGCCAATCCCTTCACCTCCTTCAAGTGCCCATCCTGGAATTGCAGTCGGTCATTCAGGAGGAATTGCAGACCAATCCCACACTCGAAGAACGGCTGACCGCCCAGGAGCCCGTGGAATCCCCGGAAGACGAACGCCCCCTCAAGCCCGGCGAAGAACCCCCCGAAGAAGCCTTTGACCAGGAATTTCAGGTACTGGCTCATCTGGATGACGAGTGGCGCGACTATTTCCAAATGGATCACTTCAACATCCCCTACACACGCGACGACGAAGCCCGCCGCGAGTTCTTCATGAACTCCATTTCGCAGCCGGAATCGCTCCAGGAGCACCTGCTCCGCCAGCTCACCCTGGTTGAACTCGACAAAGAGGAAGTGAAAATCGGGGAACTGCTGATCGGCAATATCAATGACGACGGCTACTTCGCCTCCTCCACCGCCGACCTCGCCCAGGCCACCGGCTACCCCCGGGAACACATTGATGAAATTCTCGCCGTAATCCAGGAATTCAACCCCATCGGCGTCGGCGCCACCGACCTGCGCGAATGCCTGCTGCTGCAACTAAAACGCCTCGGCATGGATGATTCCCCCGCTGCCGAAATCGTCCGTAACCACCTCGACCAGCTCGCCGCCAAAAAACTGCCGGAAATCGCCAGGGCCATGAAAACGCCGGTCGATCAAATCCAGAAGCTGGCGCACTTCATCGCCACCCTCGAACCCAAACCCGGACGAATGTTCACCTCGGAATCCCCCACCTACGTCCTCCCCGAAGTCATCGTGAAAAAGGTGAATGACGACTACATCGTTATCGTCAACAACGACCAGATTCCCCATCTGCACATCAGCAAACAGTACCGCAAACTGATGGAAGATCCGCAAACCCCCGTGGAAACAAAAAAATACATCCGTGAAAAAATTCAATCCAGCAAGTTTCTGATCAACAGCATTCACCAGCGGCAGCAGACCATCTTCCGCATCGCCACGGAAATCGTCCGCGTACAGCGCCCCTTCCTGGATCACGGCATTTCCCATCTCACCCCCCTGACCATGTCGGATGTGGCGAAGGTCCTCGGTGTGCATGAAACCACCGTCAGCCGGGCCATCGCCAACAAATACATGCAAACCCCGCGCGGCGTGTTCGACATGAAATACTTTTTCACCCCCGGCTTCAAAACCGAGGACGGCGCCAGCATTTCCAATGCGACCATCAAGGACACCATTGAGCAGCTGGTTGCCGAAGAAGATCCCGAACACCCCCTTTCCGACCAGGAAATCGTCGGCCTCCTGAAGGAAAAAGGCATCAACGTGGCGCGCCGAACCATCGCCAAGTATCGCGACAAACTGAACATTCAACCCTCGCATTTGCGCAAGTCTTATTGACCGCCGCACAGGAGCCGGAACCATGCCCTCCCCGCACGAAACAAAACTGTTTGATGTGGTTCAGCGGGATGCCGACTATGTACTCTTCTGCAATGGCCGCCCCTACCAAACCCCGGAGGGCGATGAAACGGCGCACCGCTCGCCACGCCTCCTGGAACAGCTTCAGCAGGAATGCTCCGCCGCGACGGATGAAACGCCCGTCACCATGAATTTCTTCCGCACCTGCTGCGCGCTGAACCGCCCCGACGGCGATACCGCCCTCACGCACTGGGCCCGCCTGCTCGCGCTCGATCCCCTCCTGGATAAAGCCGCCTTCGATACCGCCACGGCCCAACCCGACGACCCCCGCTTCATGCTTTCGCTCGCGGAGGATCATGCCCACCTATCCCTTTTCTTCAATGGCCTGGCCGGCGCCGTCAAATGCTGCAACCGCTTCCTGCTGGATTTCACCGAAGGGCACATTGATTTCTCTCACAAGAATCCGGACGGACTGGCCGCGCTGCTCCTTCAGGCCTATCAGGCATTCGCGGCGGAAGAAAAAGCCGCCGTACATCTGCTCGGGGCCCTGCACGCCTGCGGCATTCTGCTCCCGATGCTGCTGATTCAGCGCCGCCTCACTTCCACGGAATACCTCAATGCCCTTTTCGGCCTGCATCCCCCGCGCCCGCCCGAAAGACCGCGCGCCGTAAACCCGTTTGCGCCCCTGCTGGCCGCGCCGGAATCCGCTCCCGCCGTGCTGCCGGACTGGTCCCGGCCGGACGCCTCGTTCGCCGCCCTGCGCGCGCAGGTCTGGAGCGTGCTGGATGCCGTACAAAGTGCCGACCCCATTCACTGCAACCGGTTTGATGTTTTGCAACTCATTCGCGGCGGCGAAAGTTTCAACACGGAATTTAAAACCTCGCTCCGCTGGAATGTCCGAACGGAACGCAAAGATTCGGCCATCGAACACGCCTCCCTCAAAACCGTCAACGCCTTCCTGAACTCGTCCGGCGGTATCCTGCTGGTCGGCGTACGCGACGACGGCTCCATCGAAGGACTCGATATCGACCAGTTCCCGAACGAAGATAAATACGCCCTGCATTTTTGGAACCTGATCAAGTTCACCATGGGCCAGGAAGTGTCCGGGCTCATCCGCGCCACCTTCGAGCCGGTGGGCGACCGCAAGGTATTCACCGTCCGCTGCTCCCCCAGTCCGCAACCCGTTTTTTTGCAGCAAAAAGGCCAGGAAGACGAATTTTATGTACGCGTAGGTCCTAGCAGCGCAAAACTTTCCGTCAAAGAGGCACTTCACTATATAAATGCACGCTTTCAGAACCCAATAAGCGCTTGATTCCCCCTTTTCGCTCCGTTAAGTTACCCCTGCTTTTTCACCAAACTTCCCGTTAATTCTCCGGTGGGCACAGTAAGAGTATGGGCATGGAACACAGCAAAAAAACAACCGAGGCCGACGAGGCCGCCAAAAAAAAACTGCTCAAAGATCCTTTTCTGAGGCGGCAAGTCACCTGCCCCATCTGCGAAGCCGCCGTAGAGCAGCGCGGACTGAAAACCAACCTCTTCCGCGCCGAACTCAAGGATGTGGACCTGCGCCCCTACAAATATCACTGGGAACAGGAAAACCTCGCCGAGTTTCACCCCCCCTTCTTCTACGTCTGGTACTGCCCCAAATGCTACTTCGCCGCCGGACGCAAGTATTACGAAGATCCGCTCAAAGGCTGCTTCCTGCCCATGCGCAAATTCAAGGAAGTCATCCAGAACAAATACAAAAATGATCCTGAAGCAAAAAAACTGATCAACAAACTCACCGACGGCATCTCCCTCGAAGCCTACAATTTCAAACAGTCGTTCCAACTCCATCTCCTGGCCATCTACTGGATGGAACTCTTTCCGGAATTCACCAAACGCGACGCCATGAACCTGGCCCGCTACTACCTCCGCGTCGCCTGGCTCTTCCGCGACCTCAACGAAAACGAAACCGCCCGCCAAAACGAAGGCCCCGCCATCCGGGCGTTTTTTGAAGATCTCAAAACCGTCTGGCCCGACGTCACCGACAGCGACGAAGCCGCCCTGCGCAAAGCCGCCTCCTACTACGAAGTCACCCTCTCCGGTTCAGAAACCATTGAAAGCGCCGTCGACGAACTGAACCTCCTGCTGATCGTGGCCCAGATCTACCTCAAACTCAGCGATCTGAAACCCGCCGTCGATGCCCTGACCGCCGCCGTCACCAGCGGCACCCGCGCCAAACAGGAAATCGACACCGCCATGCGCACCCCCCAGCGCGACGCGGAAAAACAAATGACGGACAAAGAAAAGCAGGACATGGCCCAGCAGAGCGTCGACCTGCGCGGACTGATTGACCGCTCCCGCACCATGCTCGACAAGGTGAAGGAAGAGTGGATCGCCGAGCAAACCGCCAGGGCCAAAGAGCTGATTGCCGCAAACAAAGGGAAAAGCCGCACTCAGCTGCGCCAGTATTTGGAAACGCAGGGCATCGAAGCGCGCGTCATCAACCGCCTGCTGCCCGTTGAGGAAGTGAAGCAGAAAAAAGGCTTCCTCGCCTCGCTGCTCGGCGGCTGACCCGCGCCTCACACCACCCGAAAAATCAAACCGCGCTCAAGTCCGCCGAAACTGCCTGCACAGCACCCCTGCCTCCGCAAAAAGATTTCGCGCCTGCTCATTGAAGTGGTATTCCTCTTCGTACACCACCTCGACAATCCCCGCATTGATGATCATCTTCGCGCACATCAGGCACGGACTGATCGTGCAATACAGCGTACCGCCCCGAACAGCAATTCCGTGATAGGCCGCCTGCACAATCGCGTTCTCCTCCGCATGCGCGCAAATGCAATCCCCCAGGCTGTGCCCCGAGGGCGCATCACTGCTGCACCGCGGGCATCCCCCCTCAAAACAATTCTTCACACCGCGCGGCGTTCCGTTATAGCCCGTGGAAATAATGCGCTTCTCCCGAATAATCAACGCCGCCACCTGACGCCGCGAACAATTCCCGCGCCGCGCCACCACATGCGCGATATCCATAAAATACGTATCCCAATCCGGCCGCTTAAATTCCGTGTTCATTTCCTCTTCCTTTTTTCCGCGTTATACCGCGCACGCCCCGCCCGCGAAAGATTTTATTCCGCGAAGGACGCACCTGCTCATTCCCCCGCCCCGGCCAACAGCCGGACCATCGACGGCGCGACATCCGTCAGCGCTCCCACCCCGCGCCGCAGCTCATCCGCCCGGTACCCCTGCGCCACAAACGGCACCGGGTTCGCCGTGTGCAGCGTACTGCGGCAATCCTCGATGTTCCCGTGATCACTCGTCATCACCAGCAACA
>CAZISY010000008.1:24070-35099 GCA_964542025.1 uncultured Verrucomicrobiota bacterium | reverse complement strand
CCGAAATCTTCCAACGATTGGAAAAAACGGCCGGCCGTTTTCCAACGATTGGAAGATTCAGCGCGTCAGGTTTTTCACCGGACTTTTCGCCGCCGCCTTCAGCTCCCCGAACCAGACCTTCACGGCCGCCCGCTGGCTGTCCGGGCTGGTCGAATGCGCGTTGAGCAAATTCGGAAGCGCATCGAACAGCTGTAAATGATAGGGCGAGGCAAAGGAGGTGAATACGGCGCAGGGATGTTCCGGAATGAAGCTGTTCCAGAAAATGCGGTTCTGCGGGCCGACGGGCTGAATCAGCTGCGTACACCAGTCCGGGCGATAACAGAAATTGACGAATACGGCGTCGTACTTCACGGCCGTCTCCACAAAGGGAATCAGTTCCGGATTGTACAGATGCTCCACCTGAAACCCGCGCGAGCGCAGCGCTTCATCCACGCAGGGCACGTCCACCCCGGGCGAGCCGACGGTTACCGTCAGTACGCGCGCGCCGGCCTTCAGCCTGCGCAGCGGAAGCAGCCCGTCCGCATCGCGCACCTGCACCAGCGCCGATTCCGCCAGTTGCCGGGCCGCGGTTTCGTAATGCGTGCGGTCCGCCGCCGTCCACGCCGCATCCGGAACGGGCCGGTGCAGATTCAATCGGGCCTTCAGTTCGAGGATGCGCCGAACGGCTTCGTACAGGCGCTCCTCGGTGAGTGCGCCGGATTTCACGGCGGCCAGCAGGAGTTCATAGTCGCGCGCGTGATGCGGGAAGAGGAGCATGTCGCATCCGGCCTGTATGCAGGCGGGCGTACGTTCGCGGCGGGGCAGATAACCCGAAACGCCGCCCATGTTCATATCGTCGGTCACAATCAAACCGTCAAAACCAAAGTCGCGGCGGACCAGCCGGATCAGTTCGGGATTCACCGTGGCGGGACGGCACACGCCCAGGCGGTTTTTCTCCGGGGAAAAGGCGGGCAGCGCAATGTGGCCGATCATCGTGGTCCACACGCCGGCCTCATAGAGCCCGCGAAAAACGGCGCCGTGATTGTTCAGCCATTCCTCTTTGGAAAGCGAGTTCACGGTGGTGGTGATGTGCTGGTCGCGCCAGTCCACGCCATCGCCGGGGAAATGTTTGGCGCAGGCGGCCATGCCGCCGGACTGCATTCCGCCAATCAGCGCGCGGGCCACGCGCAGCACCCGCGCGGGATCATCGCCGAAGGAGCGCGTGTTGGTGATGGGGTTGGCCGGGTTCATGTTGAGATCCGCAATCGGCGAAAACGACCAGTTGATGCCGGCGCGCAATCCCTCCAGCGCCGTCGCGCGTCCCATTTCGGCGGCGAGGGATTCGTCATCGGCGGCGCCCACGGCGAGCGGGTCCGGGAAGCGGATGGCGTCATCCACCATGGATCCGGCGCCGCATTCCAAATCGGAGGCGATCAGCGGAGGAATTTCGCAGCACGCCCGGTACGACTCCACCTGCCCGCGCAGCTGTTCCGTCGTTCCCCGAAAAAGGAAAAGCCCGCCCGGTTGCAGGCGGCGGATCGTATCGTGCAGATTTCCCGTCAGCCCCAGCTGCTCGATATTATTCGGCAGCAGCAGCTGGCCCACGAGACGTTCAAGAGTCATCCCGGCCAGCGTTTTTTCCACCCAGGCTTTTTGCTCAGGGTCCAGTGGAAGCATTCCCGATTTATGCGTCATGGTTCTTCCTTTCTTGTGCGCGTTACAGGATCAGGCAAATCCCCAGCACCGCAGGCGTCAGCAGATTCACCAATACGTTAAACAAAAGCGCCGTGCGCAGCGAGTCGGAATTTCCCGCGTACCGGGCGGCGGCCCGTCCACTCGCCCAGGAGAGCGGGAACAGGGCGAGCGCCGCAAGGACGCCGCGGGGCAGGCCCAATCCCGGTACGGATGCGGCGATCACACCGAACGCCGCCGCGCTGAATGCCCGATGTACCCGGCTGCATGCGCGAAACCCCAGGAGAATCGGCAGGGTGAGCCGCCCGACGGCGCGGTCCGCCTCCGTATCCGGAAACTGATTCAGCAGCAGCAGATTGTTCACCAAAAAAAACGGAACCAGCGTGACGAGCAGTACGGACAGCGGGAAAGCGCCTGTGAGCACATAAAACGTTCCGCCTGTGATCAGCGGACCAAAGGCCAGCCCCGGCGTGATCAGGCAGATCCACGGGTGCCGTGTGATCCAGGGCGTGTACGCTGCAATCAGCAGCAGCCCGAAAAGACCGAGCGGCACAATGCCCCACCTTCCCCGCAGCAGAAACCAACCGCCGCACAGTACCGTGAGCAGCAGCAAAAACAGGGCGGCGGCCAGGACCGTGCGCGCGGCCTGAGGGCGCTCCGGCAAAGCGCCGCTTCCCCCGCTGAACGGGGTGCGACGCGTGATCAGATCCAGTCCGGAGCGGAAATCGTGGCAGTCGTTCAGCATGTTGACGGCGGCATGCGCGCACAGAGCGCCGAACAGGGCCACGGCGGAATCCGTCAGGGAGATTCGCACAGCATAACGAACGGCCAGGGCGGCGCCGAGTCCCGCGCAGACGGCCGCCAGGAGAATGAAATGAACCCGCACGGAAACGAAAACCGCTTTCGCGTTACGGAACTTCATTCAGCACCCCCTCCCGCCGCAACCGCCGGGGACGCGCTTTCCGCACGAGCCTCCGCGGTTTTCGGACGGTGCCGCAAAAGACACCATTACTCCTCCTTGATGAAGGCAGGCACCTTGCGCAATTCCGGGCCGACGTACAGCTGACGCGGACGCCCGATGCGCATGGTGGTGTCGGCGCGCATTTCAAGCCAGTTGGCAATCCAGCCCGGCGTACGGCCGATGGCGAACATGACTGTAAACATGTTCGTCGGGATGCCGATGGCCCGGAAGATGATGCCGGTATAAAAGTCCACGTTGGGATAAAGATTGCGCTCCATGAAGTATTCATCGGCCAGGGCCCGCTCTTCGAGCCGCATCGCGATTTCCAGCAGCTCATCGTGAATGCCCAGCGCGTTCAGCACTTCCGAACACATCTGCCTGGCCACCCGGGCGCGCGGATCATACGTCTTGTACACACGATGCCCGAAGCCCATCAGCCGGAACGACGAGGTTTTGTTTTTGATGCGCTCAATCACTTTGTCCACATCGCCGCCGTCATTCCTGATGTTGACGAGCATTTCGATCACTTCCTGATTCGCGCCGCCGTGCCGGGGGCCCCACAGTGCGCAGATGCCCGCCGTAATCGCGGCATACAGATTCGCGTAGGAACTGCCGACCAGCCGCACGGTGGACGTCGAGCAGTTCTGCTCGTGGTCCGCGTGCAGAATCAGCAGTTTGTTCACCGCGCGGGTGACCACCGGATTGGGCTTGTAGTCGTTCACCGGCGAACTGAACATCATATTGAGAAAGTTCTCGCAGTAGCTGAACCGGTGGCTGGGATAAATAAACGGCTCGCCGATGGATTTTTTGTAGGAGAACGCCGCGACGGTCCGCATTTTGGAAAGCAGGCGGGTCACCGTCATATCCGTTTCCTCGCCGCCGGAGTTGTCCAGTTCCGGATAGAACGCCGACATGGAAACCACCATCGCCGACAAGACCGACATGGGATGGGCATGCTCGGGAAAATTACGGAAGAAGTTCCGCATATCCTCGTGAATCATGGAATGCTGATTGAGCAGCTTACCGAAGCGGTCGCGTTCGTCATGCTCGGGCAGCACGCCGTGAACCAGGAGGTAGGCCACCTGAATAAACGAGCAATGCTCCACAAGATCCTCAATGGGATAACCGCGATAACGGAGTACACCCGCCTCACCATCCAGGTAGGTGATGGCGCTTTTGCAGGAGGCGGTGTTGACATAGCCCGGATCGTACGCCGTGTAGCCGGTGTCTTTGCGCAGGTTGCGGATATCCAGCGAACGGTCACCCGCCGCGCCGGACATCACGGGCAACGCATACTCTTTGTCGTCCACACGCAAAAACGCTGTTTGTTCGGTCATTTTAATCCCTTTCACACCGGTGTCGCCCACCGGAATAAATCTCTACTTTTGGCCATCCAGCTGAATGGGACGCGCCTTGACACCCCATATTTTCCGGGCGTATTCGCTGACGCTGCGGTCACTGGAAAACCAGCCCATGCGTGCCACATTGAGAATCGCCCGGCGCGTCCACTCGCTCTGATTTTCGTACAGGTTGGAAACATCCTGCTGAATGTTCATGTAGGCACGGAAGTCCGCCAAATAATAGAAGGCATCGCCGTGATAGGTCAGTTCGTTGAAAAGTTCACTGAACAGCCCCGGCTCTTCGCCCGAGAACATCCGGCCCTTCAGCGCGTCCAGCACCCGCCGCAGCAGTTCATCACTGTTGTAGTAATCCCACGGGTTGTAGCCGGTGCGTTTCATTTCATCGAGTTCCTCGACGCGTTTGCCGAAGATGAACACATTCTCTTCGCCGACGTGCTGGGCGATTTCAATGTTTGCGCCGTCCCAGGTGCCGACAGTCAGAGCGCCGTTCAGGGCCAGCTTCATGTTGCCGGTACCCGAAGCCTCCAGTCCGGCCGTTGAAATCTGCTCGGACACTTCCGACGCCGGGATGATTTTTTCGGCCAGCGTCACGTTGTAATTCGGCAGGAAGACCACTTTCAGGCGGCCCGCCACGCGGGAATCGGCATTGATGACCTCGCCCATATTGTTCAGCAGTTTGATGACCAGCTTGGCAATGTGATAGGCCGGCGCCGCTTTGGCCGCAAAGATATAAGTGCGCGGCACGAAATGCTGACGCGGATTGTCCAGGATCTGATAGTACTGGGCAATGATGTGCAGCGCATTGAGCAGCTGCCGTTTGTACATGTGCAGCCGCTTGATCTGAACATCGAAGAGGGAATCGGTATGCACCACCTGTCCGGTGGTTTCCAGAATATGCTCGGCCAGCCGCCGCTTGTTATCCGCCTTGACGCGGCGGAAATCCTGCTGGAACGCCTTGTCCTCCGCAAAGGCCTCGAGTTTGCGCAGACCTTCCAGATCTTTTTTCCAGTCGTCGCCGATGCGTGAACTGATCAGATCGGCCAGGCCGGGGTTGCACATCAGCAGCCAGCGGCGCGGGGTGATGCCGTTGGTGACGTTCAGGAAGCGGTCCGGATAAATATCCGAAAAATCCTTCATCACCCGCGAACGAAGCAGATCGGAGTGCAGCGCGGAAACACCGTTCACGGCATGACTGCCCACCATGGCCAGATTGGCCATGCGCACCTGTTTGACCGGCTCTTCCTCAATGATCGACACGTTGCGGAGTTTTTCCACGTCGCCGGGGAAGTCCAGCTCCACTCGCTGAAGGAAGCGCAGGTTAATCTCGTAAATCAGTTCCAGATGGCGCGGCAGCACCTTGGCAAACAGGTCAACCGGCCACTTTTCCAGCGCTTCCGGCAGCAGCGTGTGGTTGGTATAGGCGCAGGCTTTCGACGTCAGTTCCCAGGCCAGATTCCAGGGCATCCGCTCCTCATCAATAAAGCAGCGCATCAATTCGGCCACAGCCAGCGCCGGATGTGTGTCATTCATCTGAACGGCATTTTTCGCGGCGAACTGATACAGGTCATTGTGGTTCTTCTTGAAGCGGCGAATCATGTCGCGCACGGCACAGGTCACCAGGAAATATTCCTGAACCAACCGCAGTTCCTTGCCGGCGAAGGTACTGTCGGCGGGATACAGCACCTTCGTAACGTTTTCAGCCCAGTTCTTCTCGGCGACGGCGCGTTCGTAATCCCCCTGGTTAAAGGCATCCAGACGGAACCCGGCGGACGACTTGGCCTGCCAGAGCCGCAGAATGTTCGCTGTGGGCACATTGTAGCCGATAATCGGCACATCAAAGGGAATGCCTTCGAACATCTGCCAGTCCACCCAGGTGGAAGCCGGCGTTCTGTTCACCGAGCGGATTTTCTGCGTGCGGCCGTACACCAGCACCGGGAGCGTATATTCCGGGCGCACCATTTCCCACGGGAAGGGCAGCGTCAACCAGTGATCGGGCGTTTCGTTCTGCCAGCCGTCCAGAATGGCCTGCTGGAAAATGCCGTACTCAAAACGCAGGCCGTACCCATACGCCGGAAGTTCCAGCGTCGCCATGGAATCCAGATAGCAGGCGGCCAATCGGCCGAGACCGCCATTCCCCAGTCCGGCCTCTACATCCTGCAAAAGCATTTTCTCAATGTCCACGCCCAGACTCGCCAGCGCTTCCTTCCCGCGCTCAAACAACCCCAGGGCCACCAAATTGCTCTGCAGAAACTTGCCGGTCAGAAATTCCATGGATAGGTAATACACCCGCTTGGCATCCTGGTCGACGTAGGTTCCCTGCGTGGCGATAAAACGATCTACGCAAATGTCGCGAATCGCTGCCGAGAAGCTCATCAACAGGTCGAAATCCGTCGCACTGCGCCAATCCTTGCCGCGCTCATACTTCAAATGAAAAAGGGTCAATTCCTTGATGTGCTCCGCCGTAACCGTCTCAGAAGTTCTGTTCATACATTTACGCACAGTATTCATGGTATATCCTCTGGTTCGCCATGTTCTCCAGCCGGTCTTCGACGGGAGGCCTTGTTTCAGGGGCCCTTCTTATAGTAATCCACCTGTTAAAAGGCAACTTTTCTTTGTTTTTTGTGTATGCCTATTCATCGCCTTCTCTATAGTATCCCCCAAAGATCGAAAACGGGCGTTGTCGGGCGGGTTTGCGCGTCGGCCGCCTTTTACAAGGAGCTATTTATGATGATCATACGATCAAAAGCCCTCTGCGGCGTTCTGCTCATGCTTTGTATTTTTCTGGCCGCCTCCTGTACCGGCCCCGGCCAGGCGGTTAATCCTTCGGCGAAAAAGGCCAACGTGCTGCGGGTCGGCGTCACGCCGGATTATCCCCCGCTCGTGTTCAAACAGGGCGGAGAAATCGTGGGGCTTGAGGTGGATTTCGCGCACCTGCTCGCGGGCGAACTGGGCATGCCGCTGCGCCTGGTCGAACTGGAGTGGAACGCTTTAATTCCGTCGCTTCTGGCGGGCGATATTGACGTGATTATGTCGGGCATGTCCATCACCCAGGGACGCAAGGTGCGCATCGCCTTCAGTGATCCCTATTATGAAGTCAGCCAGATTGCCCTGATCCGCCAGACCGACACGGCAACCCTCGGCACCAATGAAAAACTGATTGCCGGGATGACCCGAATCGGCGTGATCCGTGAAACCACCGGCGATGTCTTCGTTCAGCGCCAGTGCCCAAACACCAAACGTGTTGTGTACTCGCAGCCGCAGGACGCCGTTTGGGATCTCGGCCCCCAGCGAAAACGCATCGACGCCTTCATCTATGACGAACCCGCCATCCGCTGGTTCAACTCCGCCAATGAAGCCGACCTGGAAACCATCAATCAGCCGCTCACCCGCGAATACCTCGCCTGGGGATTGCGCCGCAACGACGAGCACCTCCTGAATGATGTGAACCGATGCCTCGAACAATGGAAACAGGACGGCCAAACCGAACGAATCATCCGCCGCTGGATACCCTGAACGCCATGCCCCTCGAACATGATGATCTTCTGACCGGCATCCTATCGTTTCAACGGGAGCTCAACCGCTGCGTTTCGGCCGACGAAACGGCCCGCATCATTCTCCAAACGGCCCTAACCCTCTGCCGAATGGAGGGGGGAAGCTTCTACCTGAGCAAGCCGGAAGGATATCTCTGCGCTGCAGACCGGGGCAACCCACTGCCCAACCTCCCCGCCGATTCTCCGCTTCCCGCCGATCATCCCCTCCTCCAAACCCTCTTTTCCACGGACCGCCCCGGAAAACTCCACAACCTCACCGCGAGTCCGGGCGGTGACAACGGAAATTCCGCCTTTTGCTCCACCTTCGCCATCCTCCTGCGCTCAGCCCGCGGAGTAATCGCCCTGCTGATCCTCGGAAGCCGCCGGGAGGACGCCATGGAGGAAAAGGACCGCACCACCCTGGCCATGCTGGTCCGGGAAGCGGAAACCGTACTCGGCCGCATCCACGCGGAAGAAGAACGCCAATTGCTCTATCGCGAACTCGAAGACCGCGTCATCGAGCGAACCGGCGAATTGCAAAACCGCATTAAAGAACTGCACGGGCTGCACGGATTCACCAGCCTGTGCGAACAGCCAAACGCCAAACTTCCCGAGATCCTCAACAAACTGCCCCTCCTCCTCCGGGACTCCATGCAGCGCTCGGACATTGCCAACGTCCGCATTGAACTGGATGAACAAATCTATGAAACCCCCGGATTCCATCCAACCCCCTGGATGATCGAAGCCCCCATCCTGGTCCTGGAAAGAAAACGGGGGGAAATGTTTTTGGCTTACGGAGAAAAGCGCTTCCCGGATGAACGCCCGGCTTTTGCCGAGGGAGAAACCGCGCTTCTGCGAACTACTGCGCAGCGTCTTGGCCGCATGCTCGAACGTCAGCATGTGACTCATGCCCTGGAAAAATCCGAACAGCAATACCGCGACCTTTTTGCCCGCCTGAGTATCCCCGCCCTGCTTTGCGATCCCGCCACGCTGCGCATCACCAACGCCAATCTGGCCGCCGAAAAACTCTTTCAGCTCGAATCCCCGCTTCTGGTCCTTCAAACACTCTTCGACCTCTGCCCGAAAAACACCTTCCAGAAAAACGCGCCGTTTTTCGACCCCTCCGCCGCATCTGCCGCACCCGAACCCTGCCGCAGGGAAGTCCGCCTGACGAACTGCCTCGGCCATATCATGGATGTTATTTTTGAAATCAGCCCAACCATTATTGACGGAGAAACCGTTCTCTTCATCCTGATCCGCGACGTCACCGAACACAAACGCGCACTCTTCCAAAAAGAAATACTCAACCGGATATCCACCGTATTCGCCTCATCCGACGACCTCGACAAAACACTCCTGCAAGTCGCCCGCGATCTCGCCGCCGCTGTGCCGGATACGGATGCCGCCATCTCCCTGTATGATCCGGAACGTCAACGAATCACCGTGCAGGGATCCAATAAATACATCGTTATTCCCCCGAAAGACTGCTTCGACAACCACCTCACGTTTTCCGGAATCGTCACCGCTTCCGGTCAGCCGTTCTGGTGCGCCGATATCCAGCAGCACGAGGAATACCGGAAGCGCATTCTCTATCGACTCGGCGCCCGCTCGGTTCTTTCCATCCCTATCAAAGCCCCGAATCAGGCCCTGGGAGCCATCATCCTCTACACCCTCAACAAAACCGATGACCTCCAGGCGCTCGTTTCCATCCTCTACCCCATCGCCTCCACCCTCGCCGGCGAAATACTCCGCAAACGGGCCGAACAGCACATCCGCCGCCATGACGCTATTTTGGAAGCCATCAACTACGCCGCTCAGCAATTTATCAACCGCCCGTTCAACCAAACCGACATCAACAAAGTGCTCGCCATTCTCGGTTATGCCGCCAATGTGGACCGCGTCTATATTTTTGAAAATCATTTCAACGGGGAACGCGAATTGTGCATGAGCCAGCGCTTTGAATGGTGCGCGCAGGGAACTTCCCCGCAAATCGACAATCCTGATTTGCAGAACGCGCCCTATTCTCGCAGTGCCCCGCGCTGGGCCGAGATCTTGAGCCGTGAGGAAATCATTTACGGCAATACCGAAGATTTGCCGGAACAGGAACAGGCCAGCCTGGCGCCCCAGGGCATTCTGTCGCTCGCCGTGGTGCCCATTTTCTCCGCCACCACCTGGTGGGGATTCATCGGGTTCGATGACTGCAAACGCCAGCGCACCTGGCAGGCTATGGAGCTGGAAGCGCTCAAAACCGCGGCAGACGTCATCGGCGCATCCGTCCTGCGCCAAAAGAACGAAGAAGCCCTCCGGCATTCCGAAGAACAGCTCCGCGCCATGTATGAAAAAAACATGGACATCATCCTCATCCTGGATCCCGTAACCGGAAAAATCCTCCGCGTCAATGAGTCCGCTTTTCGCCTGCTCGGTTACGAACCCGAACAACTGATCGGTGAAACCCTTGAATTTCTACTGCCGACCAATGCGCGCCGCCAGATTCCGGACATCCGTGAATTCACCAGTGACAAAAACGTCTGCCTGACCCAGAAATTTGTCCGCTTCGATGGCGGTCTGTGCTCCATGGACTTCCGCGCCACGGCCATCCCCTGGGAAAACGGGTCCGCCGTCTTTGTCACCCTGCGCGATGTCACGGACCGCGAATATGCGGAAGAAATTTTAAAGCGCAACGAGGAGCGCTTCCGCCGCATCTTCGAAGAAACCCCCGTTTCCCTCTGGGAACGGGATTATTCCCGGGTCATTCATTATCTGGCCACCCTGCGGCAGCGCGGCGTCACCGATTTCGAACGGCACTTCAACGAAACTCCGGCGGATCTCCGCTGGTGCCTGCACCTGATCAACGTCCTGGATGTGAATAACATTTCCCTCTCCATGTTCAAGGCCCGCGACAAGGAAGAACTCGTCAAACGATACGCGGAAATTTACGGCAGCGACCTCACCAACAACCTCGCCGCTGAAATTGTCGCCCTGGCCACGCAATCCAGAAACCTGAATATCGAATGCGTCCATCACACGCTGGACGGACGGGATCTCAACCTGATCATGCGCTGGTCAGTCATCCCCGGGTACGAAAATTCCTACCGGCGCGTACTGGTCTCCTATGTGGATATCACGCCGCAGCGCACAGCCGAACGCGAGGCCAAATTGCGCAGGGAGCAGCTGATTCAGGCGGATAAAATGATCGCCCTCGGAACCCTGGTGGCCGGCGTCGCCCACGAAATCAACAACCCCAACAGCTTCGTTACTCTGAACGCCCCCCTGCTCGCTGAAATATGGGAACACACCAAACCCATCCTGGATGACTACAGCAAACAGCACGGCGACTTCGATCTCGGCATCGGCACCTATTCCGAAATGCGCGACGAAGTGGAAGTGCTCCTTAACGACATCATCGAAGGCGCGCGCCGGATACGCACCATCGTCAAAGATTTGAAAAATTTCGCCCGCCAGAATCCGTCCGAGGCGTTTGACATGATCGCACTGAACGATTCCGT
>CAZISY010000008.1:19996-23970 GCA_964542025.1 uncultured Verrucomicrobiota bacterium | reverse complement strand
CGGCCACTATGATCCTTCCACTGCCTTCGGATCAGCCCAATGCCGCGCAACCGCCCACCCCATTCAAGACTCCATGAACCTCTCCTGCGAAAATGCCGGCGCCCTAAAAACCGTCCTCGCCATCTGCCGCGAAGTGAAGCGCGAGGGCGGTTGCGCCTACGCCGTCGGCGGGTGCGTCCGCGATGCTGCACTGGACCTCCCCGTCAAAGATATCGACATGGAGATCTTTCATATTCCGCCCGAGCGCCTGCTGGAAATGCTGAGCCGGCATTTCGAGATTGATCTCGTCGGCCAGTCGTTTGGCGTCATCAAGGTGCGTCACCTGCCTATTGATATCGCCATTCCCCGGCGCGAATCCAAAAATGGCGCCGGGCACCGCGCCTTCGCCATCCAGTCCGATCCGGCCCTTTCCCGCCGGGAGGCCGCCGCACGCCGCGACTTCACCATCAACGCCATGGCCCTTGATCCGCTCACGGATGAGCTGTTCGACCCTTTTCACGGGCTCGACGACCTCCACCAGCGTATCCTCCGCCATACCACGCACCGTTTCGCCGAAGATCCCCTCCGCGTACTCCGCGGCATGCAGTTCACCGCGCGCTTTTCCCTGAATGCCGCCCCGGAAACCATCGAACTCTGCCGCACGATTCACCCCGAGGGCCTTTCCCCGGAACGCATTTTCGATGAATGGAAAAAACTGATTCTCCTCGGACGACGCCCATCGCTGGGTCTGCGTTTCCTGAACGATTGCGGCTGGATTCAATATTTTCCCGAACTCCAGGCGCTGATCGGCTGCCCGCAGGATCCCCGCTGGCATCCGGAAGGCGACGTCTGGAACCACACGCTGCTTGCCCTGGATGCCTTCGCCGCTCAGCGGCTCGGTGACGAAACCGAAGATCTCACCGTCGGGCTGGCCGTTCTCTGCCATGACCTCGGAAAACCGCTCTGCACCACCGCCGATCCCGATGGACACATCCGCTCCATCGACCACGAACGCGCCGCCGAAGCGCCTACCCGCGCCTTCCTGAACCGTATGACCACGCAACACAGCCTTGTCGAGGATGTAGTGACCCTGGTCCTGCACCACATGCGCCCGCACGAACTTTTCCAGGCAAACGCCTCCGACAGCGCCGTCCGCCGCCTCGCCGCCGCCGTCAAACGCATCGACCGCCTGATTCGCGTGGACCGGGCCGACCGCTCCGGCCGCACCACCGCCGGCGAAACGGATCAACGCTGCGGCGACTGGCTCCTGCAAAAAGCGCAACAACTGGAAATTGAATCTGCCGCTCCGCGCCCCCTCATCATGGGTCGCCACCTCCGGCAACTCGGCCTCCCCCCCGGAAAAACATTCGGCCCGCTCCTCAAAACCTGTTATGAGGCCCAACTGGAAGGACTGATCACCGACGAATCAGACGGCATCGCCTATCTGAAACGCTTGCTGGATCAGCACGATAAAGAAACCGGCCCGAAACCGTAATGCCCCGTTCCGGGCCGGCCTCCGCGCAATTCCGGACAGGTGATAATTGCCGAAACCTCCGTGTAAATCTTTTCTCAAAAAAAGATTTTCTTCCGCAACGTTTCCGTCTACATCACCCACACATCAAAAACTGAAAACAACTCGGAACATAAAAGGATTTCTCCATGACTGACGAAAAACGCCCATCGTACGACTGCGACACCGCCCCCTACTGGTGCTCCGACGAAGCCTACCGCGATGCCAACCGCACCTTTGGACATTTCATCGATGACGGCTCCGCCTACGAAATCACCGATAAAAACACCCCGCGCCCCTGGCTGAATTACCTCTGCAACGACCGCTTTGGCGCCGTCGTCTCCAACGACGCCCTCGGCTTCACCTGGTATAAAACCACCCTGCTGCGCATCACCAAATACGAACATCCGATCGACTACCTTCCCCGCGACTTCCAGGACGGACGCATCATCCTTATTGAAGATCTCCAAACCGGCGAAACCTGGAACGCCTTCAAAGATCCCTCGCAGGTGAAGTGCATTCACCGCCCCGGACGCACCGCCATCACGGCCTCTCACGCCGGCATCACCACCGAAATGACCGTTTTCGTTCCCGAAAAAGACAGCGCCGAATGCTGGATGCTCAACATCACCAACACCTCCTCCGCCGCGCGCAAACTGCGGATCACCGCCCGCCAGGTCTGGACCTTCTCCAAATTCGGCATCCACACCGCCGAAGAAGGCATCCCGTATCTTTCCACCCCCGGCCAGGATCTCGACATCCGCCTGCTCGAAAAAGGCATCTTCGCCGAAACCTTCAACAAACAGCTCCCCATTCCGCTCGCCGGCCTCTTCCATTCCCCGCAGGCCGAACAAGTCGCCTGCACCGACGACGTTGTCCCCCGTAAAGATGGCCGCACCTTTATCTTCAAACAATGCGCCCTGACCGCCACCCTCGAACTCCAACCCGCACAGTCCGCCCCCATCGATATTCTCGCCGCCGCCGATGAGAACCCGGACGACTGTTTCCGCCTCGCCGATAAATACGCCTCCCACGCCGCGTTCGCCTCGGAGTGCGAAAACATTACGTGCTTCTGGAACGACCTGCTCCTCTACCCCTCCTGCCGCATTCCCGATCCAAACATGCAGCTCTTCCTCAACACCTGGCTCAAAAACCAGCTCTTCGTCACCTTCCGTTATGTCCGCTCCGGCTACATCGGCTATCGCGACACCCTCCAGGATTCCTGGGGCTACTCGCTCATCGAACCCGAAAAAGCCCGCGCCCAAATCCTGCGTACCCTTGCCCACATGCTCCGCGACGGCTCCTGCCCCCGCAATTACCCCCCTTACAATGACCGCCCAGACCTCCGCCGCTTCATGGATTCAGGCACCTGGATCGCCATGGCCATCCTGTCCTACATCCAGGAAACCGGCGATATGCCCATCCTCGGCGAACGCATCCCCTACCTCGACTCCGCCGCCCACGAAAGCGTTGAAACGCACATCTGGAAAGCCATGGAACTGCTCTTCCACACCCGCGGCCAATTCGGACTCTGCAAAACCGGCGATGGCGACTGGAACGACGCCCTCGAAGGCATCAGCAAATCCGGCGACGCCGTTTCCGCCTGGCTCACCATGGCCCTCTTCCATGCCCAAAACCTGATGGAAAACCTCTACCGCCGCATCGACCGGAACGACAAAGCCGACATCCTGCGCGAACGCTCCGCCGTCCTGCGCGACGCCCTCCAGCAGCATGCCTGGGACGGCGCCTGGTTCCTTTACGGCTACACCGGATCCGGCAAGCCCATCGGCTCCAGTAAAAACCGCGAAGGCATCATTCACCTCAACGCCCAAACCTGGGCCGTCTTCACCGGGCTGGCCACTCCCGAACAGACCGAACGCATACGCGCATCCATTCAGAAACACCTCGCCACCGATTTCGGACCGGCCCTCCTCGCCCCCCCATACGTTCACGAGGCTGCCGAAGTCGGGCGTATCGCGCGTCTCGAACCCGGCACCTTCGAAAACGGCTCCATCTATCAGCACGCCGTTACCTTCCAGATTTTTGCCGACCTCACCGCAGGCCATTATGAAGACGCGTTCGACACCTTCATCCGCCTGCTCCCCACCAACCCCGCCAACTTCGATGCCCGCCGTACCAGCGAACCCTACTGCATGGGCAACTACTACTGCGGACCCACCCACAAACGCTACGGACAAAACTTCTTCACCTGGTTCACCGGCAATCCCGCCTGGCTCCTGCGCGCCGGATACGATGAAATCCTCGGCGTCAAAGCCGATTTCGACGGCCTCCGCATCCAGCCCAGAGTGCCGGCCGCCTGGAACGAATATGAAATCACCCGCCGTTTCCGCGGGTGCATCTACCACATCCGATTCCATCGCGCCGCCACACCGGACGAACGCCGACTGCTGCTGGATGGTAAACCCATCGCCGGCAACCTGCTGCCCGTCTGCAAAACACCGCAGGCCCGCGTCGACGTTTATTT